>CANNEW010000235.1 GCA_947503685.1 Comamonadaceae bacterium
CTGTACGGGGTAATCCACCGTGACATCTTTCGCCTCGAGCAAAGCCGGGCCTGGGCTGGCAGCCGCTTCGAGGGGGTCACGGGTAGGCGTGCTGTCAATCAGCTTCTTGGTGTAGGGTTGTTGGGCGTTAGCAAAGACCTCTGCAACACTGCCAGACTCGACCAAGTGGCCGTTCTCCATCACCGCAACACGGTCGGCAAATTTGCGCACCAAGTTGAGGTCATGGGTAATCATCAACACGGCCATGCCAGTTTCTTTTTGCAGCGCTTGGAGTAAATCCAGGATTTGTGCGCGCACCGAGACGTCCAAAGCCGTGGTGGGTTCATCTGCCAGCAAGAGACGTGGTTTACAGGCCAAGGCCATGGCAATCATGGCGCGTTGTCGCTGACCGCCAGACAGCTGATGGGGGAATGCATTAGCGCGGCGCGCCGGCTCGGGCATACCGGTCTGTTCCAACAATTCGATGGCAATTTTCGCAGCTTGCGCCGGCTTCAAGCCCAGCTTAAGCTGAACCACTTCTGCAATTTGATTGCCAATGGAGAAGAGCGGATTCAAGGCCGTCATCGGCTCTTGGAAAATCATGGCAATTTCCTGCCCACGAATCGCACGGATCGCCTGTTCCGAAAGTGAGAAAAGATCCTGCGTGCCGCTGGCCCCGTTGAAGTTCACCGTGCCAGAGCAACGCCCGTTGCCCAGCAGGCCCAAAAGGCTCAGCGCTGTGACCGTTTTGCCCGAACCCGACTCGCCCACCAAGGCCAATTTTTCCCCGGGCGCAATGGAGAAGTCGATGCCTTTGACCACCTCTTTGTTGCCAAAGCTGACCCGCATATTAGAGACGCGCAGGAGTGTCACGGGCTGCCCTCCACTTGGGAATCCTGGTCCGCCTTACGCGGATCAAGGGCGTCGCGCAAGGCGTCCCCCATAAAGGTCAAAAGCAACAAAGTGATCACCAAAACCAAAAAAGTGAAAACCGAAATCCACCAGGCATCAATGCTGTTTTTGCCCTGCAGCAAAAGCTCCCCTAAAGATGGCGTACCCGGCGGCACGCCCAGCCCCAGAAAGTCCAGTGAAGTCAGCGCCAGAATAGCGCCGCTCATGCGAAAGGGTAAAAAGGTGACCACCGGCGTCATGCTATTGGGTAATACATGCCTGGTAATGATGCGCCAGTTACTGACACCCAATGCACGTGCCGCACGCACATAGTCCAGTTGCCGGTTGCGCAAAAACTCGGCGCGCACATAGTCGGAAAGCCCCATCCAGCCAAACAAACTCAGCAAAACAAGCAAAAGCAAAATACTGGGGGCAAACACCGCGCTGAAAATAATCAGCAAATACAGCTCGGGCATCGAGCCCCAAATCTCAATAAAACGCTGAAATGCCAGGTCGATGCGGCCGCCAAAAAAACCTTGGATCGCGCCGGTGACAATGCCTAATAAGGTTCCACTGATCGTCAGCGCCAACGCAAAAAGCACGCTGACGCGAAAGCCGTAAATGAGCTGGGCCAGCAAGTCACGCCCGCGGTCGTCGGTGCCCAAGAGATTTTCTTTGGTGGGGCGCGAAGGATTGGGTTCCTTGGCGAAATAGTTGAGCGTTTTGTAACCGTAGGGATTGGGGGCGAAGATCGCCCAATTCCCGTCCTTCGAAAGCACCTCGCGGATAAACGGATCGAGATAATCCGCAGGGGTAGCAAAATCGCCGCCAAACGTTTTCTCTGGGTATTCGTAGAGCACCGGGTAATAGGTTTGTCCCTGATAGCGGACTACCAGCGGACGGTCGTTGGATATCAGTTCTGCGCACAGACTTAGCGCTACCATGCAAGAAAAAACAAGCAGGCTCCAGTACCCTACTTTGTTGCGCTTGAAGCGCAACCATGCCCGGCGCCCCGGCGAGAGGCTGAGTGTTTGCGTTTGCGTTGTTGCTGGGGTCACTTGGCGTACCTGTTGTTCAATCAAAGCGTACTCGGGGATCGACCCAAACGTAGCACAGGTCTGAAATCAACTTGGTGACGAGCCCGATCAGGGTGAACAGGTACAAAGTACCGAGCACAACCGGGTAATCACGTCGAATCACGCTCTCAAAGCTGAGCAAACCCAGGCCGTCCAAGGAAAACAAGGTTTCAATCAACAGTGAGCCAGTGAAAAATGCACCGACAAAGGCCGCTGGGAAATGGGTCACGATCGGTATGAGCGCATTGCGCATGACATGCTTCCATAGCACCTGCCGTTCGGCAAGACCTTTGGCCCGCGCAGTGACCACATACTGCTTGCGAATTTCCTCCAAAAACGCGTTTTTGGTCAGCATGGTGGTCACCGCAAAGCTGCCCAGCACCATGGACGTCACGGGCAAAGCGATATGCCAAAGGTAATCCACGATGCGTGCGCCCCAGGATAGTTCTTCCCAGTTACTAGAGGTCAAACCGCGAAGAGGAAACCATTGCAACTGGCCGCCGAAGACAACAAGCAACACCACGCCCAGAACAAAGCCAGGTATCGCATAACCGAGCAGCACCATCACGCTGCTGACCATGTCAAACCGAGTTCCGGAACGCACCGCCTTGGCGATACCCAGGGGTACTGCAACCAGGTAGCTGATGAAAAAAGTCCATAAGCCCAGGCTGATGGACACCGGCAGCTTTTCCACGATCAGCGTACTGACATCCTTGTTTTGAAAAAAGCTTTTACCCAAATCAAAGCGCGCGAACTGTCCAAGCATTTGGATAAAACGTTCGGTAGGTGGCTTGTCAAAGCCGTAGAGCGCTTTAATTTCCGCCAGGCGCTTGGTATCTACCCCTTGTGAGCCGCGGTAGGACATGCCCGCACCTTCGCCCCCAGGACCTGCCGCCTTGGCCTCTGCCAAATATTGCTCCACCGGCCCACCGGGCACAAACTGAATCACCGCAAAGGTGACCAGCAGCACGCCCAGCAGCGTGGGGATCATCAATAAAATGCGTTTAAGAATGTATTGAAACATAGCTATTTTGCCCACCAAGTTTGGACCGCCCACAATTCGTTGGCCGCATAGGGAGGCATGCTCGGGGGAAGCGCCAAGCGCCGTGCGCTGTACACAATCCGGTGGGTGCCCGCGGTCCACTCGGGAACCAAGATATGGCTGTGCGCAATGACGCGCTCCAAGGCACGGCAGGCGCTCAACATCTGCCCTTTGTTTTTCGCGCTGACCAAGCGCTCTAGCAAGGCGTCGACCGCCGGATTTTTGATGCCGGTCAAATTGCCAGAGTCCTCAGTGTCTGCTGCCTTACTGCCGAATAAATCGACATAATCTTGGCCGGGGTTGTTCGTACCCGGGTAGGCGAGGGAGACCATGTCAAATTGAAATTTTTGCAGCCTCTCTTGGTATAAGGAAAAGTCAGCGGATCGAAAACTCATCTCAATGCCGATTTTTTCTAAATTGCGCACCCAAGGCGCAATCAGTCTGGCTGAACCTTCGTTGCTGTCGAGGAACTCGATACGGAAAATTTCTCCCTTTTCATTGCGCAATTTGCCATCGCGCACTTCCCAGCCGGCTGCTTTGAGCAAGACCAGCGCCCGGCGCAAATTGTTGCGCAAAGAATCATCCCCATCGGTGCGCGGCGGCTTTGCCATGGGGCCAAAGCTGGCAGCGGGTATCTGCTTGCGCCAGGGCTCCAGCAGGGTTAACTCTTCTTCTGAGGGCGCGCCTGATGCTTGGCAGTCGGTATTGCCGAAAAGTCCGGAAACGCGCTGATAGGCGCCATAAAACATTTGGCGGTTCATCCACTCATAGTCCAACGCCAGACCAATAGCCTCGCGCACCCGCACATCCTGAAAAAGTGGGCGCCGCGTATTGAACACAAAGCTTTGAAAGCCTGTAGGCAGCCGGTGTTTGAATTCAGTCTTCACCAACTCGCCGCTGTCAAAACGCTTTCCGTTTACCCTGCGTGCCCAGTCCCCGGCGGAAAAAAAGCGCATCAGGTCGAATTCACCGGCTTTCACAGCTTCCAGTCTGGCGGTGTTGTCTTTGTAAATTTTGACCGTAACACGGTCAAAATTGGCCGATCCTTTGCGTACGTTGAGGTCTTTGGCCCAATAACTCGGGTCGCGCACATAGGTAATGTCTTTGCCAAATTTGACCGGCCCGATCTTGTAAGGTCCGCTGCCAATCGGGTGGTCCATCACTATTTTGTCGAATGATTTAGCCTTGCCGTTCTCGACGCCCCAGTTGCGGCTGAAAATTGCCATCGTGCCCACCGTGAGCGGCATTTCACGGTTAGCGCGGCTGAATCGGAAACGCACCGTGCGCTCGTCCACTATGTCCACTGCGGACACATCGGCGAGCAAGGTCTTAAAGGCCGGTGAAGTATGGGGCCCTAGATAGGTGTCAAAACTGTGCTTCA
>CANNEW010000236.1 GCA_947503685.1 Comamonadaceae bacterium
GATTCTGGCGGGCGACCGCTTCGGCTTTGTGCCTTTTGCTTTTGTCTCCATTTTGTTTTCCTTCGCCCTGGTGCCCACCACCATGACGACCATCCGCGAACCCAAGCAAACCCATGCTCCGTCCATGAGCCTGGTGCGTTTGTTCGCCATTTCGCCGATTGGCGCCATCGCCTCCATGGGCGCGGGTTTGATCAGCGGTACCTTTTACAGCCTGGGCAATGTGTTTGGTGCAGGGGTGGGCTTTAGCGACAGCCACACCGCGACCTTTATGGCCTCCACGATTTTGAGCGGCGCCGCATTTCAGTACCCGGTGGGCCATTTGTCCGACCGTTACGACCGGCGCTGGATGCTGGTCTGGGTTTGCCTGATTTCTTCCTTGCTCGCTGCCGTGGGTTTTTACCTGGCCCGAGAATATGAAAACCTGCTGGTGATATTGGGCATTTTGTACGGCGCGCTTTCGTTTTCGATTTACGGCCTGAGCGTGGCGCACACCAATGACTTGATCGAGCCTTCCAAAGTATTGGAAACCACCGGCGGCTTGCTGCTGCTCTACGGCATAGGCGCCACCCTGGGCCCGACCATGGCCGGCGGCATGATGGACTACCTGGGCCCCGAGAGCCTGATGCTGTACTTTGCGCTGGTGCTGCTGGCGCTGGCGGGCACGGTGCGCTACTTTATGTTGGGCCAAAGCCTGCACATTGAGACCGCCGCGCCGCGCTCAGACTACGTGATGATGGACGCCAGCTCCCAAGCGGCCCTGCAAATGGACCCGCGCGCCTTGCCGCAGGATGCCGAATAAGGGCAAAGCCAGCGCGGGTGCACAATCGCGCTGGACCGACCAGCCCCCACCTGAAAGACGCGTATGCAACACGTGACATTCACCCAAATGCAAGACGGCACGGAAGAGGACTACCAGCTGCTGCACCAACTTGAGCAGGCCTATATCCGCACGCTGCCCGATCGCTTGCTGGCGGCTTTGCAAGACTTGAGCGAATCCTTGCCCGGCTACCAGATCAGCCGCCTGGAGCATTCGCTGCAAAGCGCCAGCCGCGCCGAGGACGATGGCGCAGACATCGACATGGTGGTCGCCGCCCTCTTGCACGACATCGGCGACGTGCTGGCACCAGACAACCATTCGCAAATGGCCGCATCTATTCTGAGGCCCTATGTGCGCGCCGAGGTGACCTGGGTGGTAGAAATGCATGGCCTGTTTCAAATGCAGTTTTATGCGCACCATCTGGGAAAACCGAACGACGGTCACCTGGCCTACGCCCAGCACCCTTGGTTTGCCAGCTGCCAGCGTTTTTGCGCGTTGTATGACCAGACGGCGTTTGACCCTGCCTACCCCAGCCGTCCCTTGGGGCACTTCGCGCCCCTCTTGCGCACCGTGTTTGCCCGCCCGCCGTTTGACCCGGCGATATTGCAAGAGCCGACCAAGGCTTGATTGCCAGGCTTTAGCAAGGTAGGCGCGTTGTTACGCCTGCAAAGCGTCGTGCAATCACACCACTAAAGGTGCCTCCTGCATGGCTTCGCATTGCTCTTGCAGCATCAGCACCTGGCCCTGCCAGTAGTCGCTCGAGCCAAACCACGGGAAGTTTTGCGGAAAAGTCGGGTCGTTCCAGCGCCGGGCCAGCCAGGCGCTGTAGTGGATCAGGCGCAGCGTGCGCAGCGGCTCTATCAGTGCCAGCTCATCGCGGTCAAATTCGCGGAATTGTTCGTAGCCATCCACCAGAAAACCCAGTTGGCGGCTGCGCTGGCGACGGTCGCCGCTGGCAAGCATCCACAAGTCTTGCACCGCAGGGCCGGTGCGCGCATCGTCCAGGTCCACAAAATGCGGCCCCGGCCCGGCGCTGGCGGCAGCATCGGTCGGTGTCCACAAAATATTGCCTGGATGGCAGTCGCCGTGCAGGCGCAGCATGCGTGTCTGTGCTTCGCCGCTGGCCGCTTTCTTTGCGCAGAGCGCCGGGTATGCGGCCACCATAGCCAGGGCCTCGTCGCAGTGCCGTGTCCAGGCGCTTTGCACGTCTAGCGGAATCATGTCCTGGCCCAGCAGCCAGTCGCGCGAGTCTTGTCCGAAGCTTTGCAAGTCCAGTGCCGGGCGGCTGGCGAATGGTTTGCGCGCGCCCACGGTGTGGATGCGCGCCAAAAAGCGGCCAATCCATTCCAGCACTTCTTCGTCGTCCAGCTCGGGCGCTCGTCCACCCCGGCGCGGGCTGACGCTTAAGCCAAAGCCGCCGAAGTGGTGCAGCGTAGCCCCCGCCAGGCGCAGCGGGCCGATGGCTGGAATTTCTGCCTGCATCAGCTCCTCTGCAAAACTATGCTCTTCCAGAATCTGTACTTCGCTCCAGCGCCCGGGTCGGTAAAACTTGGCCACCACCGCGCTGCCGTCTTCCAGTTGCACCTGATAGACCCGATTTTCGTAGGAGGACAAGGCGGTCAGGCGGCCGTCGCCGCGCAGACCGACCGATTCGAGGGCGTCTAGGACCAGATCGGGCGTCAGCGTTTCAAAAACATGGTGCATACCCTGATTGTCAGCCCTTGACGCTTGCCCTAGGCTTCCTTCCAAAAATGTGCAACTGGCTCGGAGAAATTGGAGTTTGCTATGGGATTTAACGACGTCATTACCCTGCAAGGGGGCTTTGCCCCGGTGGAAGAAGAGATCACGGTCGAACTGACGCAGGTGCAGGGCCAAATTCCGCGCGACTTGCACGGCATGCATGTGCGCAACGGCCCCAACCGCCGCTTCGAGGCGCCAGGGCGTTACCACTGGTTTGACGGCGACGGCATGCTGCACGCAGTGCGCTTTGAAGGCGGCCGCGCCTACTACCAAAACCGCTGGATTCACACTCTCGGCTTGCAGGAAGAAACCCAGGCTGGCCACGCCCTGTGGCAGGGCATCAAAGACTCACCGCGCGAAGACCGGCCTGACATGCCGCTCAAAAACACGGCCAACACCGACGTCAAATACTTTGCCGGCCACTTGCTGGCCATGTGGTACCTGGGCGGCGAGGTCTATCGCGTGCGGCCGGGCGACCTGTCCACCGTGGACACCTTGGCGCTGGACCCGCGCCTAGCCGGTTTACATATCTCGGCGCATTCCAAAGTCGATGAGCGCACCGGCGAATTCATCTTTTTTTGCTACGGCAAAGAGTCGCCCTATATGCACTACGGGGTGATCGATAAAAGCGGCGTGCTCAAAACGCTGATCCCCGTGCCACTGCCCGGCCCGCGCCTGCCGCACGATATGGCCATCACGCGCAATTACACGGTGCTGCATGATTTGCCTCTGTTCCAAGATCCGGTGGCCGCTGCTGCCGGGCGCCACAAACTAGCCTTTTACCCCGAATTGCCTTCCCGCTTTGGCGTCGTCCCGCGCCACGGCAGCACGCAAGACATTCGCTGGTTTGAGGCCAGCCCTACTTATATGTACCACGTCGCCAACGCCTGGGAAGAGGACGACGGACAAGGCGGAATAGAAATCGTCATGACCGGCACGCCTTTCAAGCCCCAGCGCGATAACCGTGGCCAGCCCGATGCCAGCGGCCTGCCACGGTTGATCGCGCAACTAGGCATCGACTGCATGTTTTACGAATGGCGCTTTAATTTGCGCACCGGCCAAACCCGCGAGCGGGTGCTCGACGATGTGCTGAATCAAGAATTTCCCATCATCAATAGCGCGCGTATGGGCGAGCCTACGCGCTACACCTGGAACATTCTGATGGGCCGCAGCGAGCAGCCCGAAGACCCGCGCTTTTGCGGCATTGCCCGCCACGACCGGCACACCGGCACTTGCACCGCCTACCACGGCGGCATGCACCAGTGGCTGAGCGAACACAGCTTCGCCCCCAAAGATCAACACATCAACGAAGACGACGGCTACCTAGTCGGCTTTGTCTGGGACGCCAAAGAGGCGCGCTCCTATGTGAGTATTTTTGATGCCGCCAACGTGGCCCAAGGGCCCGTCGCGCGAATTGCATTACCCCAGCGCGTACCCAATGGTTTTCACGCCACCTGGGTCAGCAATGCAAGGCTGGCACGGGGCTGGTAAAGCCGACTGTTGTACCCGGACCTAGATGGATTTTCACCAGTGTTATTTGTGACCGGTTTTTATGGTTTTTGATTTAGAGGAAGAGCGCGAAGCTTGGTCGCTCGACCCAACGGTTCACCATTGCAATCACGGCTCCTATGGCGCGGTGCCATCGGTCGTGCGCGAAATTCAGCGTGCCGTGCAGGACGAGGTACAACAAAACCCGGTGCGTTTTTTTGCCCGCGAAGCGCAAGACCGAGTGGCCGCCGCGCGCGCAAAAATTGCAGCATTTTTAGGTCAGCAGCCCGATCAGATCGCCCTG
>CANNEW010000237.1 GCA_947503685.1 Comamonadaceae bacterium
TTGTCGGCGAGTCGGGCATCAGCCGCATTATTCAGCGTACCTGCGCCAAGATGAACGAACTCAAATCGGATGACGTGGGACTGCTGCGCGCGGCCGGCGTGATCGACCTGCCAACCTTGCAGCGCTATTTGAATTTTCACTTCAGCGTCACCATCGATTTATTCGGCGCCGACGAGTCCAGCAATGCCGCCACCTTTTATTCCACCGGCATCAAAGGCCGCTATGAAGAGACCAAGCGCGATGACGACCATGTGTTGCGCGGCCAGACCTACAAGGTGCTCAACGTGGTCAACGGCCAGTTGCAGGAAAAAGAAGTGCCCATGCTCAATGCACTGAACGAAGTGCTGCGCGACGATTTCATCAAAGACTCGGTCGGCGGCGTAGAACGCTGGAACCGCGTCATCGACAAAGCCGGTTTGCCGCACCGCCTGAGCGTGCCGCACAAAGCGTTTCACCGCAACATCGGCGCATTGTCCGGCGCCAAGGTGTCGCCTGACGGGCGCGTGCTGTCAGAGCAGGAGTGGGGCGCCAAGGTGGGCGACTGGTTGCCCACCGCAGAAGACCGTGCCTTTGTGCAAAGCCTGATGGGCCGGGTGGTCGAGCCCGGCAAATTTGCCAACTGGATCGCTCCGCCGGCCATCGGCATCAACCGCCAGCCGGTGGATTTTGAGTATGTTCGGTTTAACTGATTTGCGGTGTTTTTGCTGAACCCGTGGGGCGGCAGTGGATTGCAGTTGATTGGTGTGCAAGGGTTAACTTAAGTGCTGAACCCGCGTGGCGGTAGCGGCAGGCGGGGTTCCTCACACGCAGGCTTAACGTTCGTCACCCCGCCTGCCGCTACCGCCACGCTGCGAACGAGCTTGTCGGTTCGCCCGCGAATTCGGATTGCGATTGCAGTCCAAAAAAGGTCGAACTGTTAGAACTTCCAACGCAACACCCGCGATATCAGTGATTTTTATGTACCGCGCCCCCACCAGCCTTTTCGCAGAGGCTACGCAGGCCGGGGCCGGGCGACGAACGATTAGCCTGCGTTGTGAGGAGCCCGGCCCCGGCCTGCGTGGCCTCGGGCTCAGCAAAATAGCAGAACAGCAAGATAGAAATTAAAGACACAATTGCAGTAACGAGACCAAGAAACGATGCCATGAGCACAGACACCGCCGAACTGCTACAGCAACACGTGATCGACCCCGAGGTCTGCATACGCTGCAACACCTGCGAAGCCACCTGCCCGGTGGGCGCGGTGACGCATGACAGCCGCAACTACGTGGTCGATGCAGACAAATGCAACCATTGCATGGCCTGTGTGCCGCCCTGCCCGACCGGCTCGATAGACCATTGGCTTCCGATGCTGCGCAGCCAGGCCTACTCGCTGCAAGAGCAGTTGTCGTGGGACGAGTTGCCAGCGCCGCAAGCACACGATGCGGCGCAAAACGTTTCCTCCATCACGCAGATGTCCGGCAGCACTGCTTTTGAAACGGCCAGCAGCTCCTTGCAAACCGCTATCGGCGCTCAGGCCGCAGTGCCTGAGTCCGACAATTGGAGCGCCATGGGTGCCACCCTGCCGCCTTGGTCGGCAGCGCACCCGTACACCAATTTGCATGGTCCCAAGTCGCCGACCACGGCGACCGTGGTCGGCAATATGCAGGTCAATGAAGCAGGCACCGACAACGAAACGCACCACATCGTGCTGGACTTTGGCAGCATGCCCTTTCCCGTACTCGAAGGCCAGTCGATCGGCATCGTATCGCCCGGTGTCGATGCCAGTGGCAGGCCGCACCATGCGCGCCAATATTCCATCGCCAGCCCGCGCAATGGTGAGCGGCCCGGCTATAACAATCTGTCGCTCACGGTGAAGCGCGTGGTGCAAGACCACCAAGGGCAGCCCGTCAAAGGGGTGGCGTCCAACTATTTGTGTGACCTGAAAACTGGCGACGCGGTGCAGGTGATTGGACCCTTTGGCAGCAGCTTTTTGATGCCCAACCATCCGGGCAGCCATATTGTGATGATTTGCACCGGCACCGGCAGCGCGCCCATGCGCGCCATGACCGAATGGCGTCGCCGCCTGCGGGCCAGTGGCAAATTTGAAGGCGGCAAGCTGGTCTTGTTTTTCGGCGCACGGACGCAGCAGGAATTGCCTTACTTCGGTCCGCTGCAAAAACTGCCCCAGGATTTCATCGATATCCACTTTGCGTTTTCACGTACGCCCGGCCAGCCCAAGCGCTATGTACAAGACGCGATGCGCGAAGCCGCACCCCAACTGGCGACCTTATTGCAAGACGTCCAAACTCATTTTTATGTGTGCGGCCTGAAAAGTATGGAAGAAGGCGTGTTGCAAGCGCTGCGCGACATTGCACTGGGCGTTGGCCTGGACTGGACGGGTATTTCGCAGGACTTAAAGCAGCAAGGCCGCTTGCAGTTGGAGACTTATTAGCCCTCATCCTGAACGGATAAGTCACCATTTTTATTCAGCAAAGGTAATCGCTATCCCTATGAACCCCACCCGCCCCACCGCAAAAGTCCTGGTCGTAGGCGCTGGCATTATGGGCGCGGGCATCGCGCAAGTGGCGGCGCAGGCCGGGCACGAGGTGTACCTGATGGACGCGCGCGAAGGTGCTGCGCGCCAAGCCCATGCCAAGTTAAGCGAGAGCCTCAACGCGCTGCTTGTCAAAGGCAAATTCACGCAGGTACAAGTGGACGACATACGCATGCGTATCGCACCTGTCGATAGCTTGGCCGATGCAGCGGATGCCGGTTTAGTAATTGAAGCCATCGTAGAAAACCTCGATGCCAAGCGCGCCTTGTTTGCCGAGCTCGAATCTTCGCTGGCTGTGGACTGTGTGCTGGCTAGCAACACTTCATCTTTGTCGATTACCGCCATCGCCAAGGGGCTGCGAAATCCGGGTCGGGTGGTGGGCATGCATTTTTTCAACCCGGTGCCTTTGATGAAACTGGTGGAAGTGGTCTCGGGCTTGCAAACCGCGCCGGGCGTGGCGCAAGCGATTTTTGATCTATCCAAAGCTTGGGGCAAAGTGCCGGTGCAGGCGCGCTCTACGCCGGGCTTTATCGTCAACCGCATTGCCCGGCCTTTTTATGCCGAAGCGCTGGCACTCTTGCACGAACAAAGCACCAGCCCGCAGGTGATCGATGCCTGCATGCGCGCCATCGGCTTTCGCATGGGGCCCTGCGAGCTGATGGACTTGATCGGCCACGATACCAATTTTGCGGTGACGCAAGCGGTCTATACAGCCAACTTTTTTGACAAGCGCTACGCGCCCTCGCTGTTCCAAAGTGCGCTGGTCGATGGCGGCATGCTGGGCCGCAAAAGCGGGCGCGGCATTTACGACTACAGCGCAGGCAGCAAGCCACCGGCGCCGGACACACAGCCGCTGCCCCTGCCGGCTATTGCGCACCTGCAACTACACAGCCTCACGCAGGACGCACAGACCATGGTCGACTGGCAAGTGCGCCTACGAGCGGCAGGCATTGCCACGGATTTAGTGACAACTAGCGATTGGACTGGTCTACAAGCCGGCGACCTGCAGATGCGCCAGACCGATGGCCGCCCTGCTTCCGCTTTGGGCGCGCAGGTGGTGGTGTACGACTGGCATCTGCCCCAGGGCGGCGTGCCGGTGCTGGCTTTTGCGGCCTCCAGCAGCGCGTCTGTTGACAACATCGCGCTGGCGCAAGCGCTGCTGGGCGCGCTGGGCTTTGCGCCACAGCGCGTGGCCGATCAGCCCGGCCTGGTGGCGGCGCGCACGCTGGCCATGCTGGTCAATGAAGCCGCCGACGCGGTGCAGCAAGGCGTGTGCGACCCGGCAGGCGCTGATGCCGCGATGCAACTGGGCGTGAACTACCCCGCAGGTCCGTTTGAATGGCTGGCGCGCTGGGGCGCACCGGCGGTGGTGCAGGTGCTCGAAGCGCTCGATGTCCATTACCGGGGCGAGCGCTACCGCGTCAGCCCCTGGCTACGCCACGCGCTGTGGCAAGCGCAACACGCTGCTTAAGCGCAGGCGCGATCCGGAGTTTTAAACAGCGAGACACACTATGCAAGACGCCTTTATTTGTGACGCTATCCGCACCCCTTTTGGCCGCTACGGCGGCGCGCTGTCCTCGGTGCGCACCGACGACCTGGCGGCCGTGCCCATCCGTGCGCTGATGCAGCGCAACCCTAGCGTGGACTGGGCGGCGCTGGATGATGTGTTCTACGGCTGTGCCAACCAGGCCGGCGAAGACAACCGCAATGTGGCGCGTATGGCCGCTTTGCTGGCCGGTTTGCCGGTGGACGTGCCCGGCGCCACGATTAACCGCTTATGCGGCTCCAGTCTGGACGCGGTGGGT
>CANNEW010000238.1 GCA_947503685.1 Comamonadaceae bacterium
GTGCGTGTGATCTGTACAGATCCGCGTCACAAGCAGCGCCAGGGTTGATAGCTAGAGTTCTAGAGGAAAAATATGGCACGTATCGCTGGTATCAATATTCCGCCGCACAAACATGCGGAAATCGGACTGACCTCCATTTTCGGCATTGGACGTCCGCGCGCTCGCAAAATTTGCGAAGCCTGCGGCATTGCATATTCCAAGAAAATCAAAGACCTCACCGACGGTGATCTGGAAAAAATTCGCGATGCGATTGGCCAGTTCACCATCGAAGGTGATTTGCGGCGCGAGACCACGATGAACATCAAGCGTTTGATGGACATTGGCTGCTACCGCGGCTTCCGCCATCGCCGTGGTTTGCCGATGCGCGGACAGCGCACACGCACTAACGCCCGTACCCGCAAAGGTCCGCGTAAAGCTGCTGCATCCCTGAAAAAATAAGACGCACTAAGAGATCACTATGGCAAAAGCTCCCACCAATAGCGCGGCACAACGCGTGCGCAAAAAGGTTCGTAAGAACGTGGCCGATGGCATCGCACACGTGCACGCCTCGTTCAACAACACCATCATTACCATCACAGACCGCCAAGGCAATGCATTGTCCTGGGCTTCGTCCGGTGGCCAGGGCTTCAAGGGTTCGCGTAAATCGACACCTTTTGCTGCCCAGGTGGCTTCCGAAGTGGCCGGACGCGCCGCTTTGGAGCAGGGTATCAAGAACCTCGATGTCGAGATCAAGGGCCCGGGCCCCGGTCGCGAGTCGTCGGTGCGCGCTTTGGCAGCGCTGGGCATTCGCATCAACATGATCGCGGATGTGACGCCGGTACCGCACAACGGTTGCCGTCCCCAGAAACGCCGTCGTATCTAATTTTCAACAAAGCCCACCGCTGCCAGCTCCGGCTGACAGCTCCCGCAAGCAATTGCGGCAGATGACAAAAAAAGGAAGTTCAAGTGGCACGCTATCTAGGCCCCAAGGCCAAACTCTCACGCCGTGAAGGCACAGACTTGTTTCTCAAGAGCGCCCGCCGCGCGATTGGTGACAAGGCTAAATTCGATTCCAAACCGGGTCAACATGGGCGCACATCGGGTGCGCGTACTTCGGACTACGGTTTGCAGCTTCGTGAAAAGCAAAAAGTCAAACGTATGTACGGTGTGCTAGAGCGTCAGTTCCGCCGCTACTTCGAAGAGGCGGATCGCCGCAAAGGCAATACCGGTGCCAACCTGTTGTCCTTGCTTGAATCGCGCTTGGACAACGTGGTCTACCGCATGGGCTTTGGTTCCACCCGCGCCGAAGCGCGTCAGCTGGTTTCGCACAAGGCGGTTACGGTCAATGGCCAATCGGTCAATATCCCTTCCTATATGGTGAAGGCCGGTGATTCGCTCGCCGTGCGTGAAAAATCCAAGAAGCAAAATCGCGTGGTCGAAGCACTGCAACTCGCCCAACAGGTGGGTCTTCCTTCTTGGGTGGATGTCAATTCCGAGAAGGCCGAGGGCGTTTTCAAGAGCGTTCCGGACCGTGACATGTTCGGCGCCGACATCAACGAATCACTCATTGTTGAGTTGTATTCGCGTTAATCAGGTTTATTTTTATATACGTCCCTATGTGGCAGTTTCTGCTGCGTAGGTGCTTCACCAGCCTTACTGATGTAACGAGTCAGGGGTATTGAGAGGAAGTGGAAATGCAGAATAGTTTGTTGAAACCCAAGTCGATCACCGTTGAACAAGTCAGCCTGAACCGTGCCAAGGTCGCCTTAGAGCCTTTTGAGCGTGGTTATGGCCACACCCTGGGCAATGCTTTGCGCCGGGTGCTGTTGTCCTCTATGCCTGGCTTTGCAGCTACCGAAGTGACGATTGCCGGCGTCTTGCACGAATACTCGTCTATCGATGGTATCCAGGAAGATGTTGTCAACATCCTCTTGAACCTCAAGGGCGTGGTATTTAAATTGCACAACCGCGATGAAGTTACCTTAAGCCTACGCAAAGATGCCGAAGGTGTGGTGCTTGCATCGGACATCCAGACGCCGCATGACGTCGAGATCATCAACCCCGATCACGTCATCGCCCATTTGTCCACCGGTGGCAAATTAGACATGCAGATCAAGGTCGAAAAAGGCCGTGGCTATGTTCCTGGCTCGGTCCGCCGCCATGGCGATGAGCCTACAAAGTCCATCGGTCGCATGATCCTGGATGCCTCGTTCTCGCCTGTCAAGCGCGTGAGCTATGTGGTGGAAAGCGCCCGTGTCGAGCAGCGTACCGATTTGGACAAGCTGGTCGTTGATATTGAGACCAATGGCGCGGTCAGCGCAGAAGATGCGGTACGTTCATCGGCCCGCATCCTGGTCGAGCAGCTGGCGGTGTTTGCCCAGCTCGAAGGCAATGAATTGCCCGGCTTTGGTACACCTAGCGCAGGACGAGAGGCCAAGTTTGACCCAATCCTGCTTCGTCCGGTGGACGAACTCGAACTCACCGTGCGTTCGGCCAACTGCCTGAAAGCAGAAAATATTTACTACATCGGTGACCTGATTCAGCGCACCGAAAACGAGTTGCTCAAGACGCCTAACCTGGGTCGTAAGTCACTCAATGAAATTAAAGAAGTTCTGGCTTCGCGCGGTTTGACTTTGGGCATGAAGCTCGAAGCCTGGCCACCGGCCACACTGGACAAGCGTTAATTCGCTTGCTTGCAGGCCTACACAGGCCAGCGCTGCGGGCAGTACCTGATACGGCTGCCTTCGAATCAAAAAAAGGAAATCTACTATGCGCCACGGACACGGACTACGCAAACTCAACCGGACAAGCTCTCACCGCTTGGCCATGCTGCGCAACATGATGAATTCGCTCATCGCGCACGAAGCCATTAAAACCACGGTACCCAAGGCCAAGGAATTGCGCCGCGTGGTCGAACCCATGATTACCCTGGCCAAAGAGTCCACAGTAGCCAACCGCCGCTTGGCCTTTGACCGACTACGCGATCGCGACAGCGTGAGCAAATTATTCGACGTACTCGGGCCACGTTTCAAGACGCGTCCCGGCGGCTACACCCGAATTTTGAAGATGGGTTTTCGCGTGGGTGACAACGCGCCCATGGCATTGGTCGAATTGGTCGAGCGCACCGAAATTGCTGCTGTTGACGGCGCTGAAGTCGCATAAGCGCGTATAATCAAACCCTTACCGCGCGATGGAGCAGCCTGGTAGCTCGTTGGGCTCATAACCCAAAGGTCGAAGGTTCAAATCCTTCTCGCGCAACCAATCAAACAGCCAAGGGCTGTAGTCAAAACGCCAACCTTCGGGTTGGCGTTTTGCTTTGTGTGGAGCGCCTCTATCGCTTAGCCCACTACCTGGTAATACAAATTTTGCGGATGCTTTGCTTGGGCAAAAAACACCCAGCGTTCGGCGATCAGGGCGGGCGCTTGTATCAAGGCGGCCCACGCCCAAGGCCAGGTACTGGTGCTGCTCAGGGCACACAATGCCAAGCCTAAGGGCAGCACGAACAAGCCCAGCACAAAGGCCCAGCGTACATTACGCAGAGCCAACTGGCTGGCCCCGTGAAAGAACTCGCGGGTGTTGAAGGCGCCAGCGGACATACCCATCGATTTTTGTACCAGGCGCTTGGCCTGAATGCCAGTTGCTGATTGCAGCGTGGAGGCGGGACGCAAGCTGCTGTTACGGCGCAGGCTGAACCAACGCACTATGGCCGCCAGCAAGGTAGCTACAGTGGCCCACGGAGCCAGCGTGCTGAGCAGGGCAGCTTGCCCGCTCGAGGCCGCCAGCGCGCAAGCGAGCACACTGCCCGAGGCTAAACCGATGAGTAGGAAGTTGGCCACGGTGCTCCAGTGCGCCCATTCCTGAATAAAGCGCAGGCAGGCATAAATCATGGCGGTGCAATACCAAAGCACGATCGCGCCAAAGACGATGGCCCAGGGCAGCGCCTCGGCGAGCGCGTCATCTGCGCCGGTGTAGAGTGCCAGCCACCACAAGGCTGTCAGGCCGATATAGGCGGGCAGCACAATCACTTCGCGCGACATCCAGGAGGTGCGCCACATCAGCACCGCACGCCAGGCGCGCATTTTGTGGCCCAGGTGCAAGAAGGAGGATGCCAAACCTGCCGCCAGCAGCACCAGGCCCAAGGCAATCGCTTGCAGGACAAAGCGGCTGTCCATGGACACGCCGCTGATCTGTGCCAGCGCCAGCGCGACCAGAAGGCCTTGTGCAGCACCGGCAAGCGTGGTGAAAAACAAAATAGAAAAAGCCGGATGCATGGCGCCTACTCCTTAGCCGCAGGGGGCGTGGACGCCGCCGTGATACGCCGGGGCAAATAGTGTTTCGCCGCTTGC
>CANNEW010000239.1 GCA_947503685.1 Comamonadaceae bacterium
AAACCTGTCCGGCGGATACCGCGCCAGGTCGTACATGCCCATCGACGCGGCGACCAGGGGCACGTTGTCTACCACGGCGCTGACCAGGCCGATGATCAGCACGATCACATCCAGGCGACCCACTGCATGGTCCAGCCAGGTGGCCAGGGCCGGCAAGATATGGCTGTGCTCGAGCACCGCCACCGCCAGCAAAATACCGATAAAAAACACAATGGCCGACATGTCGATACGCCCTAGCGCGCTGACCAGCGTTAGGCCTTGCTTATCATCATCATCCTTGTGCTTGTGCATTAGATCGCCCACCAGCCAAAGCACGCCCAGGCCCAGAAGTACGCCCATAAACGGGGGTAAATGCGTCACCGCTTTGAAAACCGGCACCATTACAAGCACGCCCAAGCCCAGCAACAACATCACGGTTTGCTCAAATTCCGTAGTACTGGCCTTGTCCGAGGCCATATTCTTGGGCGACTCCACCACGCGCCCACTGGCCAACCAAGCGGCCACAACCAAAGGAACGAGCAAGTTGACGATGGACGCCAGAAACACGCCTTTCATCACCGCCAGGGTGGTGATCTGCCCGCCAATCCAGAGCATGGTGGTGGTCACATCGCCGATCGGCGACCAGGCGCCGCCCGCATTGGCGGCGATGATGATGATGCCGGCAAACAGCAGCCGGTCCTCGCGCTTATCGAGCAGGCGCTTCATCAGCGACACCATCACGATAGTGGTGGTCAGGTTATCCAAAATGGCGCTGAGAAAAAAGGTCGCCAGCCCAATCATCCACATCAACAACGGGAGGCGGGTGGTAGAAATACGCCGCGTCAGCACCTCAAAACCGTTGTGTGCGTCGATGACCTCGACGATGGTCATGGCACCAATCAGGAAAAACACAATCTGCGCCGTACCGGTGAGCGATTCAGCCAGCTCGGCATTGACCGCGCCCGCCTGGGGCCCGGCCATGGCGTACACCACCCAGAGCGCGCCCGCGCCTAGCAGGGCGGTCGCCGATTTATTGACGCCCAGCGGATGCTCAAAAGCAATGGCGGCGTAGGTGAGGATAAAAAGGATGGATAGTGCTAGTGTCATCCTCCGAAGATAACCCAGAGAAGGGGTGGTGCCAATGGGGGATTGTCCGCATGACTTGCCCGACCCAGGCGCTGGCCGTCATCTTTGGGCCGATATTTCCCTTATGTTATATTTAATTTTTCAACTATATTTAATTGGATTAAAGATGCTCAAAGAATTTAGAGAATTTGCGCTAAAAGGCAATGTAGTTGATTTAGCCATCGGGGTGATTGTCGGTGCCGCATTTGGGAAAATTGTGGATGCCATGGTTGTCGACTTGATCATGCCCTTGGTCTCTATGGTGTTTGGTCGATTGGACTTTTCCAACTACTTTATTGCGTTGGCCCAGGTGCCTGAGACGGTGCCGCTAATGCTCGATGCCCTGAAAAAAGCAGGCATCCCCGTTTTTGCTTATGGCAACTTCATCACCGTGGCAGTCAATTTCCTGATCTTGGCCTTCGTGATCTTTTTGATGGTCAAACAGATTAACCGCATGAAACGGGCGGAGGCCGCGCCGGCTGAACACGCACCAGCAAGTACGCCTGAGGATATTTTGCTGCTGCGTGAAATCCGAGACCAGCTCAAGCGCTGACCCATTGATCAGCGACCACTTGTTTGCATGATTGGCCGTTACAGCCGAAAACTATTTCAGCCCTTGTCCTCCCGGTCCATGCTGCGGTCAATCGCGCCCAAGCGCGCGAGCGGGTCGCTCTCTTCCAACAGGGCTTGCTTGTAGACGGCGGGCAGGAGCAGGAGTTCGGCCCAGCGGTTGGCGACCCAGCCGCATTCGTCCAGACGAAAGGGGGGCAGCAGGGGTAGCTCTGCTAGGCGCCCGTCTCGCTGCGCCATGGCGATGCCTCGGCCAAGGCGTTGGGCCAGGTATTCCAATTCGGGCGGGATGTCCAAGGCGGCATCGGGTGCCAGGTACTCCACATCACCGTGCCACACCCCCAGCGGGCCGGCGTGCGTGCGGTGCAGGGCAAAGCGCTGTCCGCCATGGCAACGTATGCGCAGCAGTGCAGCCTGCACGGTTTCCAGGCTGTCAATGTGGGCCAGGGTGCCGTAGCTAAATAGCTTAGGCATCTGGCCTGGCACCGTCACTTCCTGGCCTTCTTCTATCCAAGCGATGCCAAACGGTGTTTGCTCGCGGTGGCAGCGGCGTACCAAGTCCAGGTAGCGCACTTCAAATATTTGCAGGTCTAAGCGGCCATCGGGGTACAGGCCGTGGGAAAGCGGGAAAAGGGGGATGGTTTCCATGAAGGCTTGGGATAGCTAACAATGCGGCAGGATACTATCTCGCCCGGTGCCGCAACGCGCCGCCAGATACCAAAGCCCCTGCCGACGCGCGGCCAGCATGCTCATTTTGGAAAGTAGCAATATGAAAGCCATTTGGAAGAACACCGTGATTGCCCAAAGCGACGATATCGTGATGGTCGAGGGCAACCACTATTTCCCCGCCAGCGCCCTGAACCGCGAGTTGGTGCACTTCAGCAACCACCGAAGTAGTTGCGCCTGGAAGGGCCAGGCGCATTACTACTCCTTGATGGTGGACGGCGAACTCAACGCCGACTGTGTGTGGTACTACCCAGACCCCAAGCCCGAAGCGGCCTCGATCCGTGACCGGGTGGCGTTCTGGAAGGGTGTGCAAGTCAGCGACTGACTGCAGATCGACGGCCTTCCCAATCTGAGCGTGAAAATCGTTGATGGCGCCTCAGGCGATCAGGTCAAACAGGCGACCGGTCAGGCCGTGGGTAAAGCCTTTAGCTTCCTGGGGCTGGCTCGCAATCGGTGGTGCATGGCTCAGGTGTTTGGGCGGCGCGACAAAAGCCCAGGGGTAGGCGGGGCGCAAGTCCTGGGCACAGCGCCAGGCGCCGGGCAGATTGCTGCTTTGCAGGGCGGCGCCGATGTGGCTGATTGGGCCGTTGTGCGCCATATCATCATCATGGCTGACCACCGCGCTAAAGGCCAGGCGCGCGGCGTCCAAGGAGCCCGATTGCAGGGACGCGATCAATTGGCGCAGGCGCTGCTCACGCTTTTTCTTGCGTTCGCCTGCGTTGCCTGCGTAATGGCCTGAGCGGATTTCCCAGCCCATGCTTTGGATTCCAATTCCTTGTGCCATGGCGCACTCCTGCGTTGGCTATAAGGCGTTTGCACGCCTTACCTATCCGCTGCACAGGGCCAACTTTGGCCACTGCCATCGTGCGGATGCCTGCAAGCGGCGACTAAAAGTTGCCGCTTGTGCTTCGGTCTAGCAAGTTACGGGCCAACGCGAATCTGCTGTCCCTAAAGGTATCGCCTAGCAGCGCAAAGCGCCTCAGGCAAGGCGAGCTCCTTGCGAGCCCCATTATTTGCTGCCACTGTGTTTGTGTATCCTGTTCTTTGCCCAACTGACCCCAAGGAGTTCCATGGCCCCCGCCACACATTTGCTTCCACCTGATGACGCGCTGCGTCGCCAGCTGCATGATGAGGTTCATGCCCGCCCGCCGGCCAGTTTGCAGCTGCCCGCGCTGGTCACTTTTGTGGCGGTGCTCAATGCCGATATCAGCCGCGATCAGGAAGCGGCCCATTTGCGCGTTTTACCGGGTCAGGCCGGGCTGACGGCGCAGAGCTTGGAAGGCAATTTTTTGCGTCTGCACTTAGAGGGCTATAGCCTGAAGTGGGAACGCCATAGCGAATTCACGCGTTACTCCATCGTCCAGCCCTTGGCCGCTTCCGACAGTGTGCGCCAACCCGCCGACGTGTTGGCGATGCTGGCCGTGCCGGCCCAGTGGCTGCGCGCTATTCCCGGCGCCACGGTGGCTGCGGTGCAGCTGGCCATGGTGCATGGCGACTTGCAGCAGGGCAGCGCGTTGATGGAGTTGGCCCAGCAATGGTTAGCGGGCTCAGACATCGTGGCCTCGCAACTGGGCCACGGCCATTCGGCGGCTTACACCGAATTCAAGATCGGCGCCGACGGCTTTGAACGCATGCTGGTGGTAGCGCCGCTGGGCACCAGCCAGGCGCGTGCCGGGCGGATTTCGCAGCGCTTGCTGGAGCTAGAAACCTACCGCCTGATGGCGCTGCGCGGCTTGCCCGTTGTCAAAGACCTAGGGCCCGAGCTGGCACAGGCCGAGACCGCGCTGGCCGACATCACCGCCCGGCTGGAAGGCAATACCGCCAGCGATCAGCAATTGCTGGACCAATTGGTGGCGCTGGCGGCGCGGGTGGAGCGCTATGTGGCCATTCACAGTTACCGGTTTTCGGCGACCCAGGCTTATA
>CANNEW010000240.1 GCA_947503685.1 Comamonadaceae bacterium
GGGCCAGCGCTTGCAGGGTGAAGTCGTGCGCGGCTTCGGCGTCCATGCCAAATAAAAAGGGGCGTACCAAGCCGTAGGGCACCAGAGACATCGGATAATTCCTGTTGATTTCTATTTCACAAGCCCGCATTGTCCCCCATGGTTTCTATGTCCAATCACCTATCACCCGCAGTCCCCAGCCCCCATGCGTTGACGCAGGACGAGCTCAAAACCCTGGTCGGGCAGGCCGCACTGGACTATGTGGTGCGAGGGCAATGGGTGGGCGTGGGCACCGGCTCCACGGTGAATAAATTTATCGACGCCCTGGGCAGTATCCGCGACGAGATCGCGGGAGCGGTCTCCAGCTCCGTGGCCAGTACCGAGCGCTTGCGCGCCCTGGGCATCGAGGTGCGTGATGCCAACACGATCGAGCGACTTGCGGTGTATATCGATGGCGCCGATGAGATTGATGGCAAGGGCTACATGGTCAAAGGCGGCGGCGCAGCGCTGACGCGGGAAAAAATTGTGGCTGCGCAATCCGACCGATTTGTCTGCATTGCCGATGCGTCCAAGCAGGTGTCGGTGTTGGGCAAGTTTCCTTTGCCGGTGGAAGTGATTCCCATGGCCAGCGCGCGCATCATGCGCCAGTTTGCGGCCTTAGGTGGCCGGGCCGCCATGCGCATGGCGGGGGATAAGCCCTTGGTGACGGATAACGGCCAGCTACTGTTAGACGTTCAGGGCTTGTCGATCAGCGACCCCTTAGCCTTTGAGGCCGAGGTCAGCCAGTGGCCCGGTGTGTTGACCGTGGGTGTTTTTGCCTTTCAGCGGGCGCACATCTGTTTGCTGGCTACTGACGCGGGCGTTCAAACACTGCGTTTCGATTAAGCGCGAAACCGGCGGCATCGCGCGGCCGAGCGCCGTGCGCTTTGCTAAAAAGTGGCGCCTGCGGCCTTAGACCTTCACGTTGGCAAAGGTGGCGTGCTTGTGCAGATTCATGGCGACTACCACGCGTTTGCCCTCGGTGGCCGGTACCTCGTGTGTCAGGATACCCGGGAACATCACCAGCATATTGGGTTTGATTTGCAGCGGGTATTTGCCTGCAAACACGATAGGCGCACTGTTTTCGTGAGATTCCAGGTAGATCGAGCAACTGAAATCCGAGGGGAAATGGTTGTGCGGAATGGTGTAACTGGCCTGTTCGTAAATAATTCCCCAGCACTCGCTGACAATCATTTCCATATTCAGCGCATCCAAATCCGCGGACAGCAATTTGCTCGCTTCTTTGCTCACTTGCAGCACCACTTGCATCAGCGGTCCGAATTTATCGGTCAGCAAATGGCTGCGCCAGGGGCTCATGTAAGTGGCTTTCACGTTGGAGGCGGGCGAAAGCGGGTGGGACTCGCGCAATTCTTCAATGGCCATGCGCGCCAATTGCAAATGCGCTTGCAAAGGCGACAGGTCCGCCACAAACACCGGTATGTCGGCATGGGCCATAAAGGGCTGAACAGGAATCATGTCAAAAAAATCTCGGCATTACGTTGACTCAGCAATTTGAGCGCGCTTATTGGATTCCCCCTGCTGGTGCTTCTTATCAGTGTCCGCGGGATTGCAATGGAATGCATCCCAGTGATATTCCTGCGGAGAGCGGGGGAGATTTTAAGCGCATCCTAGCGTATGGCCGCCCTGCGTCATTACGTGGACTTGACCTACATCAAGCGCCCCCTTATTGCATTGCAATCAAAACCGTGGACCACACGCTGTGGTGTTGCAGGCGCAAGGCCACGCAGCGAATGCCAGGAACACCGGCGGCTGGCCCTGAGTGCCGCTGTCTCACAGGCGCCGCACGCTGCAAAACATGCCATCGGCCTCGGGCGAATTGGCGTAGAGGCAATCCGGGTCCGAGGCCAATATGTCCAGCAGACCTGCTGCTTGCAACTGCGCCAGTTTGTCCTTATAGCCAAAGCTTTCCCATACTTCGAGCTTGACCGTAAATGCAAATGCTGCGCCTGCGGCGAGTACGCGCACGATTTCATCCAGGCAGTTGGCGCGCACATGGCCGCTGGTGAAAGTGCCGCAGCAGATAGCGCCTTGGTAAGCGCCGTCCGCCCATGGCAGGGCGGCGTTCAGGTCCGCGCAGACCAGCGCGCGGTAGCCGCCTTGCTCTTGCGCCACAGCCATCATCTCGGGCGAAATGTCGATGCCGTCAATCACGCTAAAACCGCGCGCTGCCAGCGCCCGCCCGGCCAGGCCGGTGCCACAGCCTATGTCCAGCACGGTGCTGTCCCGCTCGGGCAGCAAGGCCGCCAACCGGTCGGCTATCAGCATGGGAGATTGGTACTGCAGGCCGTCCAGCATGGTGCGGTCGTAGGTTTTGGCCCAATCGCGGTACAGGGCCTGGGACTCTGCGTCGCTGGACAGGCCATAGGCGCGGCTAAGCAGTTCTTGCTCGTTATGTGGCAATGCGCTATGGGAAGTGGCGGGGTGGCGCATGACGCAAAGTACTGGGGTAAGCTAAAAAGGGGATATCCAAGCACCGATAATGCCACGCTCGCCTGTGCAGCCAGCCTTTCAATAGGCAATCTGCCCACAGCTCCGTTGCTAGCGCTTGAAGGAAATATCACATGAAAAGACGTACGCTTTTGCAAAGCACTGGCGCACTGGCCTTGGTCGGCGGGCCCTTAGGGGCCGAACCCGGCTTTCCCAATAAAACCATGCGCTACATTGTGCCGGTGGCTGCCGGGGGTGGCAGCGACATGGTGGGTCGCACCATCACCGAGCGTTGGGGCCGGGTGCTAAAACAAAGTTTTGTGGTGGAAAACATCGGCGGCGGCGGCGGTGTGCTGGCCTGCCAGGCCACGATGCGCGCACCGGCGGATGGCTACACCTTGCTGCAAGGCTATGTCGCCACCCACGGCACCAGTCCGGCGACACGCACCCTGCCTTATGACGCCGTGAAAGACTTCACCCCGGTGGGCATGATCGGCGGCACGCCCAATGTGCTGGTGGTCAATGCGGCCTTGCCGGTCAAGAATCTCAAAGAATTTTTGGACTATGTGAAAAAGAATCCGGGCCGCCTGAGTTATGGCTCGGCAGGACAGGGCTCACTCACGCACCTGACCATGGAGTTGTTCAAGCAGCAAATTGGCTCCTTCATGGTGCATATCCCTTACCGCGGCGTGGCGCCGGCCTTTACCGACCTGATAGGCGGCCAAACCCAGGCCATGTTTCCCGGTTTGGCCGCTGCCATGCCGCATATCCGCTCAGGCCGGGTGCGCCCTTTGGCGGTCACCGGCCAAAACCGCCATGCTTTGCTGAAAGATACGCCCACGCTAGACGAATCTGGCTTTAAAGGCTTTGACGCGCAGCAGTGGTACGGCTTAGTCGGCCCTGCCGGGCTGCCTGCCGATGTACTCAAAACTTTGAGCGACACCCTCACGCTTACCCTGCAAGCGCCGGACATGGCCGAAAAGCTTTCAATCGAGGCGATCGAGCCGCGCGCCATGACGCCCGAGGCCTTTGGCAAATTTATCAAGGCGGATATTGCCCGCTGGACCCAACTGGCCAAAGAACGCAATATTCAGCTCGAAGGCTGAACGCCCGGCTAATGCATCTCTGATTACATAGAAAGTAAACCATGGCCCGCAATACCCAGGTCAGTGCTGACCACCATGCTCCCCCTGTCACCCGTGTGTTGGCTGAACTGGTTGCCCAGCATCCTTCGCGCGGCTGGTCCGATGCGGTGGACCATGCGGCGCACCGTACTTTTCTGAACTGGCTGGGCTGCGCCGTCGGTGCCGCGCAGCATGAGTCGGTCAACGCGGCGCTGGCCGCAGTGCACATGCTGCAACCCGCGCCCCAAGCCAGCGTGCTCGGGCGCACCGAGAAAGTGGACATGGCCAGCGCCGCCCTGCTCAACGGCATCAGCTCGCACACCTTTGACTTTGACGACACCCACCTCAAAACCATCATCCACCCGGCCGGGCCGGTGGCCTCGGCCTTGCTGGCTTTAGCCGAACACCAGGGCAGCAGCGGGCGCGCGCTCATCGACGCCTTGGTGCTGGGCATTGATGTGTCCTGCCGCATCGGCAACGCCATGTACCCGGACCACTATGACCGGGGCTGGCATATCACCGGCTCGACCGGCAGCGTGGGCGCGGCGGCGGCGTGTGCGCGTTTGCTGGGCTTGAATGTGGACCAAACCCAAATGGCCCTGGGCATTGCCGCTTCGCAGCCCATTGGCATGCGCGAGCAGTTTGGCAGCATGACCAAGCCATTTCATCCGGGCGGGGCGGCGCGTGCCGGGCTGATGTCGGC
>CANNEW010000241.1 GCA_947503685.1 Comamonadaceae bacterium
CCCGGCGCGGCGCTGGCCGTTGGGCGAATTGATTTCCGGCAAATACAAACGCCGACCGAATACGGTTTGCACATAGCCTTGGGCTTTGGCCTGCGCCCGGGTATCGTCCATATAGCGTTTTACGCCGGCAAAACGGGCGAAGTAGCGCTCGATATAGTTTTTGGCGGCGGTGTTGTCGATGCCCAGGTTGCGCGCCAGGCCGTAAGCGCTCATGCCGTAAATCAAGCCGAAGTTAATCACCTTGGCGTAACGGCGCTGCTCGCTGCTGACTTGGTCCAGCGCCAGCCCGAAGACCTCGGCGGCGGTGGCACGGTGCACGTCCAAGCCCTGGTGAAAGGCCTGCAAAAGCGCCGCGTCCCCGCTGATATGCGCCATGATGCGCAACTCGATCTGGCTGTAGTCGGCACTAGCGATGACGCTACCCGCGGGCGCGACAAAGGCTTCGCGCACGCGACGGCCCTCGGGCGTGCGGATGGGAATATTCTGCAAATTCGGGTCATTGCTAGACAGGCGCCCGGTCACCGCCACCGCCTGTGCGTAATGGGTGTGGACGCGGCCGGTGCGCGGCAGGGCAAGTTGCGCCAGCTTGTCGGTGTAGGTGCCCTTGAGCTTGGAGAGGCCCCGGTGTTCCAAAATTTTGGCCGGCAATGGAAAGTCTTCGGCCAGCTTTTCCAGCACTTCCTCGTCGGTGCTGGGTGCGCCGGTGGCGGTTTTCTTGACGACTGGCAAACCCAGCTTGACAAAAAATATCTCGCCAATTTGTTTGGGGCTGCTGAGGTTAAAGGCTTGGCCCGCGAGGGCATGGGCCTCGGTTTCCAACTCCACAATGCGCATGCCTAATTGTTGACTTTGCGCGCCCAGTGTCGGGGCGTCGATGAGCACGCCCTTGCGCTCGATGCGGTACAAGGCTTCGCTGCTGTCAATTTCCAGTTGGTAGATAAATCGTAAGCCGGCGTCCATCTGCACGCGCGGCCACAAGGCCTGGTGCACGTCCAGCGTCAAGTCCGCGTCCTCGCAAGCGTATTGGCTGGCGCGGGCGACATCCACCTGGTCAAAGCTGATCTGCTGCGCACCTTTGCCGCACAGGTCTTCGAAGCTCAGACCCTTGCGACCCAAATGGCGCTCGGCCAGGCTTTCCAGTCCGTGCGGTTTATGTACTTCGAGCACATAGCTTTGCAGCATGGTGTCGTGCACATAGCCGCGTACCTCGATGCCGTGGTTGGCAAACACATGGCGGTCGTATTTCACATGCTGCCCCAACTTGTGCTTGCTAGCGTCTTGCAGCCAGGGCTTGAGCAGGGCCAGCACTTCGTCGCGGTCTAACTGCGCCGGAGCGGCCGGGTAGCGGTGCGCCAAGGGAATATAGGCGGCGGCGCCAACGGCCACGCTCAGGCTGATGCCCACAATCTCAGCGCGCATGGCGTCCAAGGAGGTAGTTTCGGTGTCTAGCGACACCAACTCGGCCGATTCAATCAGCGCCAGCCAGCGCTGCAGCGCGGTCTGATCCAGCACGGTTTCATAGTCGGTGGCGCGGGCTAGCAATGACTGCACCGGCGCACCGCCCTGTGCCTGGGCACTTGCATTACCCGCTTGGCTGGGCGCAGCCATGTCGCCAAACAAGTCCGCGCCGCTGGCCTGGGACTTGGCAAGGGCTTTTTCTAATTGTCCGGCCACCGTACCTGCCAATCCCTTAAAGCCAAAGCGCAAGTAAAACGCATGCAAGCCCGCCAGGTCTTCCGGGCCGCAGAGCAAGTCAGAAAATTCCGGCAAGGCCGGCAGCCAATCCAAGAGATCGCAATCGGTTTTGATGGTGAGCAACTGGCGCGCCGTTGGCAGCCAGTCCAGCGCGCTGCGCAGGTTCTCGCCAACCACGCCTTTGATAGAGGCCGCGTTATCGATCACGCCTTGCAAGCTGCCATGTTCCTGCAGCCATTTCACTGCGGTTTTGGGTCCGACCTTGCTCACGCCGGGCACGTTGTCCACGGTATCGCCGACCAGATTTTGATAGTCCAGCATCAAATGCGCAGGCACGCCGAACTCTTCCAACACACCAGCCACATCGCGGCGTTTGCCGTTCATGGTGTCAATGATGGTGATACGCTCATTGACCAATTGCGCCAGGTCTTTATCCCCGCTGCTGACCACCACATCCATGCCGCGTGCAGCGGCCAGCACCGCCAAGGTGCCAATCACGTCATCGGCCTCGACGCCCGGCACATCGAGCACCTGCATGCCTAAAAGGCGCACCATTTCGTGGATAGGCTCAATTTGTACCCGCAAATCGTCGGGCATGGGCGCCCGCTGGGCTTTGTAGGCGGGGTAGATCGCGTCCCGAAAGGTCGGACCCTTGGCGTCAAACACGCAGGCCACATAGGCGGCAGGCACTTCTTTGCGCAAGGCCTGCATCATGTTGACCATGCCACGCAGCGCGCCGGTGGGGGTGCTGGCCGGGTCACCGGGCACGGCGCGCAGGTCGGGCATGGCATGAAAAGCGCGGTACAAATAACTGGAGCCATCAATCAGCAGCAAAGCGGGCGTGGGAGCGGTAGAAGTGGGGTGCATGGCGGCATTTTGCCTGCCTGCGTAGGGGCCAAAGTGCGCCGCCTACAATCGCGCCCGGTGCCACTGCGGGTCTGCCCTCGCCTTGGCGCACGCACAGTCGGCACTGCCTTTGGGCACTGCGCCCCTCATTCAGGTTTGCTTCATGGCGGTTTACACCCAAGTTTCCTTCGACCAGGCCCATGCCTTTTTCCACACCCTGGGCTTGGGGCCGCTGACCCGTTTGCAGGGTTGCGCCGGCGGCATCGAAAACACCAATTACTTTGCCGATACCGCGCAAGCGCGCTACGTGCTTACCTTGTTCGAGCGCCTGAGCGCCGAGCAATTGCCCTATTACCTGCACCTGATGCGCCACCTGGCGCAGCACGGCATTCCCGTGCCCGACCCGGCGGCTAACGCCCAGGGCCAATTACTGCACAGCCTGCAAGGCAGGCCCACTTCTGTGGTGAGTTTGCTGGCCGGCAAAAGCGAATTGCAGCCCGGCACCGACCATTGCGCGCAAGTAGGCGCCATGCTGGCGCGCATGCATCTGGCCGGGCGCAGCTTTGACATGCAGCAGCCCAATTTGCGCGGCTTAGACTGGTGGCGGCGCACCGTGCCTGAAGTGCTGCCCTTTGTCACGCAAGAGCAAAACACCTTGTTGCAAAGCGAGTTACAGACCCAAGAAGCCCTGGCGCAGAGCGCGGATTACGCGGCATTGCCGCGCGGGCCCATCCATGCCGACCTGTTCCGCGACAACGTGATGTTTGCGCCCGACGCCCAGGGCCGCGCCCAACTCACGGGCTTTTTTGATTTCTACTTCGCCGGTAATGACGCCTGGGTGTTTGATATCGCCATCTGCCTGAACGACTGGTGTGTGAACACCGCCGACGGTGTGGCCGATACGGCCCGTACCGACGCCTTTATGCGGGCCTATACCGATGTGCGCCCCCTGGAAGCAGCGGAACTAGCCGTATTTGCTAGCCTGCTGCGCGCGGCTGCCTTGCGTTTTTGGCTCTCGCGCTTGTGGGACTTGCACCTGCCGCGCCAAGCCGCCATGCTCCAAGCCCATGACCCGGCTCCCTTTGAGCGCATACTGCGCCAGCGTATCGCCCACCCACTCAGCTGGCACGCGCCCCTTTAGCGCCACCAGCCCCACTGCATGAAACTTCATATCGTTCCCGCCCGCCAAGGCATCCTCTGGGTCAAACTAGGGATGCGCACTTTTTTTCGTCAGCCGCTGGCACTGACCGGCCTGTTCTTTATTTTTATGGCGGTGATGTCGGTCATCTCTATCGTGCCTGTCATAGGCAATGTGCTAGCCCTGGCCTTGCTGCCGGGCGCTACCCTGGGGCTGATGGTGGCCACGCAGGAAGCGCTCAAAGGCCAGTTCCCCATGCCCAGCGTGTTGATCGCGGGTTTTCGTGCCGGGCGCGCGCAGATGCGCGCCATGCTGATTCTGGGTGCGCTGTATGCGCTGGGTTTTGTAGGCGTTTTGGGCTTGTCTGCCCTGGCCGATGGCGGCAAGTTCGCGCAAATGTATTTGTTTGGCGGCGCGGTGGGCAGCGAGGTATTCCAAGACCCGGCGTTTGAAACTGCCACGATGGTGGCCCTGCTGTTTTATATGCCTTTGTCCTTGTTGTTCTGGTTCGCGCCGGCACTGGTCTATTGGAACAACGTCAGTCCGATGAAAAGCCTTTTCTTTAGCATGGTCGCGTGCATACGCAAT
>CANNEW010000242.1 GCA_947503685.1 Comamonadaceae bacterium
CCTCCCGCTATTTGTTTGCAGACGGCGTACACCCCACACCCTATGGCCATAAATTGCTTGCGCAATTTGTGAACAAAGAGTTGGTCTTGGCCGGTTGGCTTTAATCGTGCGCATGTCCGGAGAATTACCCATGAAAAAATCAATCGCATTTCTCACGTTCTCAGCACTCGCACTCGCCGCTTCCTTGGCTAGTGCCCAATCGGCTGGCAGCTGGCTTGGCCGCGTCGGCATGACCACGATTGCGCCGCAAGTCAGCAGCGGCGACATGTCGGCGCCCAGCTTTGCCGGCACTAAATCGGACGTTAGCTCGGCCAGCCAGGTCAGCGGTGGCATTACCTACATGTACACCGACAATTTTTCCGTGGACGTGCCGCTGGCATTACCTTTCACCCACAAACTAATTGGCGCGGGCGCCTTGGCCGGGGCTGGGCAGATCGGGGAAGTGCAGGCCCTGCCTTTGACTGTGTTTTTCCAATACCGGTTTATGGAAGCGGATAGCCAGTTCCGTCCCTACGTCGGAATGGGCGCAACGTACGCCTATTTCTTTAACGAAAAAGGCGGGGCGGCGCTTACAGCCATGACGAACCCAGGCGGGCCGACGACAACGATCAAGGTCGATTCGAAGTTCACCGTGACACCACAGATCGGATTGACCTACGCCATCAGCGACAAGTTATTTGTGGATGTTTTTTACAGTAAATCGATGCTGAAAACCCGTAATACTTTTTCGACCGGCCAAACGCTGGACATCACGCTGGACCCCGCGTCTTACGGAATCACGATAGGCACCAAGTTTTAAGGCAGCTGCCGGTGCAAACGCGCCGATAGATCCAAACCCTCGGATGCGAGCCCTTGCTTTACAGCAAGGGCTTTTTTTATGCCTGGGGCGTGCGGGCACCGAAAATCGCCGACCCCACCCGCACCAAGTTGCTTCCCGCCTGGATAGCTGCTTCCAAGTCCGCGCTCATACCCAAAGACAAGGTGTCCAACCCAAAGCCCTCGGCTTGAAGGGCCTCATATACGGCCAGGCTGCGCTGATGCACCGCCAGGGCGCTGGCAAAGTCTGGCGCCGGTTCGGGGATGCTCATGATGCCGCGCAGGCGCAAGCGAGGCAGGCTGGCGATCTGGCTCGCTAGTGCTGCGGCCTGCTCGGGCGGCACGCCAGCCTTGGTCGGCCCGCCATCGACATTGACCTGCATGCACACCTGTAGCGGTCCGCGCGCCGCTGGCCTTTGCTCGCTCAGCCTTTGCGCGATCTTGAGCCGGTCCACCGAATGCACCCAGTCGAAGTGTTCGGCCACCAGGCGGGTTTTATTGCTTTGGATCGGACCTATGCAGTGCCACACCAGGGGTAAATGCGTCAGGGCCTGGATTTTTTCCACGCCTTCTTGGATGTAGTTTTCGCCGAAATCGCACTGCCCCGCTGCATGCGCCTGGGCGACCCCCTGAGCCGCAAAGGTTTTGGAGACAGCCAGCAGCCGCACCGAGGCAGGATCCCGTCCGGCGGCTTCGCAAGCCTGAGCCATGCGCAGCCAGATAGATTGCAAATTAGTTTCAATTTCCAACATAATTTAAGGTGGGCATTTAAAAATTATTCTATTGCTTGCCAAGCAATCAATGCGCAAGGGAAACCAGCACCATGGATATATCGCAGCTACTGGCTTTCAGCGTCAAAAACAAGGCCTCGGACCTGCACCTGTCGGCCGGTCTGCCGCCCATGTTAAGGGTTCATGGCGATATGCGTCGCATTAGCCTGCCCGATCTGGAGCACGAAGAGGTGTTGGCGATGATTTGCGGCATCATGAGCGAAGCCCAGCGCGAGCGCTTTGAAAAATTACTGGAACTTGATTTTTCATTTGAAATAGCCGGCCTGTCGCGGTTCCGGGTGAACGCCTTCAATCACTTGCGCGGCGCCGGCGCTGTGTTTAGGACGATCCCGAACACCATCTTGAGCCTGGAGCAGCTCAATGCGCCGGCTATTTTTGCAGACATCGCGCTCAAGCCGCGTGGTCTGGTGCTGGTCACCGGCCCTACCGGTTCGGGCAAATCGACCACGCTGGCAGCCATGGTCAAGCACCGCAACGAAAACGCGCACGGGCATATTCTGACGATTGAAGACCCGATTGAATTTGTCCATGTTTCGCGCAAGTGCCTGATCAACCAGCGCGAGATCGGAGCCCATACCCTTGGTTTTTCGCAAGCGCTTCGCTCGGCCTTGCGCGAGGACCCGGACGCGATTTTGGTCGGTGAGTTGCGCGACCTAGAAACCATACGCTTGGCACTGACCGCCGCTGAAACCGGGCACCTGGTATTTGGCACCCTGCACACTTCCAGTGCCGCAAAGACAATAGATCGAATAATGGATGTCTTCCCTGGCGACGAAAAAGAAATGGTCCGCGCGATGCTGTCCGAATCGCTCCAAGCCGTGATCGCGCAAACTTTGTGCAAAAACCTGGCCCATGATGGGCGCGTGGCGGCGCATGAAATCATGCTGGGCACCAACAGTATCCGCAACTTGATCCGTGAAGGTAAAGTGGCACAAATGTATTCCGCCATTCAAATGGGCCAAGGCCTGGGCATGCAAACCCTGGACCAGAGCCTTATGGCTTTGGTCAAGTCCAAGCGCATCAGCTGGGGCGAGGCGGGCAGCAAGGCCAGATCGCCTGAGGCTTTCAAAGACCACGATTAGCTAACGCGGTTGTGACACGCCAGCGCGGGGGATAGAAAAACGCAGGATCGTCTAAAGTGCGGGCTTTGATAACCCGTCTAATAAGGAAGATGTATGAGCCAGAGCGCCTCCGTAAATCCCAAAACCTATGCCTCAGCACCCGCGAAACGAGTCGCATTTTTAGGGTTGGGCGTGATGGGCTACCCCATGGCAGGCCACCTGGCGCTGGCCGGTCACCAAGTAACGGTGTTTAACCGCACGCCTGCTAAGGCACAAAGTTGGGTGCAGGAGTTTGCCAGTCACGCCAGTACCTTGGGCGCCCATGCCAGCGCGCCGACCCCACGCCAGGCGGCCCAGGGCGCCGATATGGTGTTTTGCTGTGTGGGTAATGACGAGGACCTGCGCAGCGTAGTGCTGGGCAGCGATGGGGCCTTGGCCGGCATGCACGCCGGAACCGTCCTGGTGGACCACACCACGGCCTCAGCCCAAGTGGCGCGCGAATTGCATGCCCAGGCTCAGACTTTAGGATTGCATTTTGTCGATGCACCGGTTTCGGGCGGCCAGGCCGGCGCGCAAAACGGCATGCTGACGGTCATGTGCGGCGGAGAGGCGGCGGCCTTTGAAGCGGCCCAAGCCACTGCGATGGCCTTCTCCCGCGCCTTTACCCTGCTAGGGGACAGCGGCGCCGGGCAGTTGGCCAAGATGGTCAATCAGATCGCTATTGCCGGCCTGGTGCAAGGCCTGAGCGAGGCCGTTGCCTTCGGGCAAAAAGCCGGTCTGGACATGGAGCAGGTTCTGGACGTGATCGGCAAAGGCGCAGCCCAAAGCTGGCAAATGGACAACCGGGGCAAAACCATGGTGGCCGATAAATTCGATTTCGGCTTTGCGGTGGATTGGATGCGCAAAGACTTAGGCTTGGTCCTGGACGAGGCCAAACGCAATGGCGCACGATTGCCTGTTACCGCGCTGGTGGACCAGTTTTACGCCGACGTGCAGCAAATGGGTGGCCGGCGCTGGGATACATCCAGCTTGATCAAACGCTTGCGATAGCACCGGCTTAGCAAAGGCGCATTACCACGGCGCGTTGACACTGCCCGTTCGTTGCAAGCGCCCGCCTTGGCCCTCGATCGGCCTAGTTAGTTGGCGGGCTTAGCATTCAAGTTCGCCAACTCGTCCTCGGTGATGGTTTCGTGTACCAAGACCACTTTTTTAACGCCCGTCACACCGCTGATAACGCTAGCGACACGCTTAGCCTCGCGCGCTGTGATGCGCCCCATCACATAGACGTTGCCCCGTTCCACCACCACTTTGTAGGCATTGCTAAACAAATCTTTAGCGTCAATGAGATCTGCCTTGATGCGCCCCGCTGCGATCAGGTCATTGGTGCGCTCCGTCAAGGTGGTGATAGCGGTGACCCCGACTTCATTCCAAACACTGCTAGTGTTGTCAACATTCTTGGCAATCTCAGCCACACGCTCTTTGTCTTGCGCGTCCGGCACTTCACCGGTGAGCAGTACTTTGCGGTTGTAGCTGGTCACGTTGACATGCACGCGCTCGCCCAATGTATCGCGGATACGGGCGGAAGTTTTGACCTC
>CANNEW010000243.1 GCA_947503685.1 Comamonadaceae bacterium
CACATAGTTAGGCGCACCGCGCAAAGCAAAACCGCAGCCCTGCAACAGCGTGGCCGCCAAGGCCAGCGCCATCCAAGCGGCCAAAATACGACGTGTTGCTTGCAACATACGGTGTACCGCGCCTAGAGCACCACGTTGACCAAACGGCCGGGCACGACCACTATCTTTTTCGGCAACGCGCCTTGGGCAAAACTTTGCACCGTCGCGTTGTGTAGGGCCAGGGCTTCAATCGCTTCACGCGATGCCGCAGATGGCACCAGCAAAGCGCCGCGCAATTTGCCATTGATTTGCAGCACCAGCGAAATTTCATCTTGCACTAAGGCGCTGGCGTCCACCGCAGGCCAGGCGGCGTCTAACAAATCGCCGGCCTGCTTGGCGTAGCCCAACGCCACCCACAGCGCATGCGCCAGGTGCGGCGTGGCCGGGTAGAGCACACGCAACAAGAGGCCAAAACCTTCGACCAAGGCCACCAAGCCATCGGGCGTGTCTTGGCCCTTGAAGTCTTCCAGGGCATTGAGCATCTTCATAGTGCCCGATACCACGGTGTTGTATTGCATACGCTGGTAGTCGTAGTCCACCTGCTTGAGCACGGTATGCATTTCCAAACGCAGCACCTTGGCCTCTTTAGAAAACGCCACCGCCGCCAAGCCACCATCGGCGGCCAGCCTAGCGTGCGCGTCTGCTAAATCCAACGCCGACAACTTGGTGCCAAAATTCCAAACGCGGCGCAAGAAGCGGTAACTGCCTTCGACGCCAGCGTCGTTCCATTCCAGGGTAGCCTCCGGCGGCGAAGTGAACATGGTGTACAGCCGCGCGGTATCCGCGCCATATTTCTCGATCAAGTCCTGCGGGTCCACGCCATTGTTTTTGGACTTGGACATCGTGCCCACACCCTCGTAGTCAATAGCGGTGCCGACGGGTAAATCGCCCACCGCCTTAATCAGGCGCGCGCCTATCACTTTGCCGCTAGCGTCCTGCACATGCTCCACATCCTGCGGCCAGAAATACTCTTTACCGCCCTTGTCGGTGCGGCGCGAATAAATATGGTTGAGCACCATGCCTTGGGTGAGCAGTTTGGTAAAAGGCTCATCGATCTTGACCAGCCCCAAATCGCGCATCACCTTGGTCCAAAAGCGCGCGTACAAGAGGTGCAAGATGGCGTGCTCAATGCCGCCGATGTACTGGTCCATGGGCGCCCAATAGGCCGCGCCATCGGCCACCATAGCATCGCTGTTGGCCGGGTCGCAATAGCGCATGTAGTACCAGCTTGAATCGACAAAAGTATCCATGGTGTCAGTCTCGCGCCGCGCTGCTTTGCCACATACCGGGCAAGTCACACCTGCATGAAAACCTTCGTGCTTGTGCAGCGGATTGCCCGAGCCATCCGGAATGCAATCGAGCGGCAGCACCACCGGCAAATCCTTCTCAGGCACCGGCACCGCGCCGTGTTCATCGCAATGGATGATAGGAATCGGCGTGCCCCAATAACGCTGGCGGCTCACCCCCCAGGCCCGCAGCCGCCAGGTGGTCTTTTTCTCGCCCAATCCCAACGCTGCCAAGTCAGCCGCCACCGAGTCCAAACACGCCTTAAAGCCCAGCCCGTCGTACTTGCCCGACTGCACCGCCACCCCCGCGCCTTTTTCCGCGTACCAATCCTGCCAAACGCCCGCGTCAAAAGCTAAAAATACATGCCCCTCGCCAGCGCGCGAGGCGACCACTTGCCGAATCGCCAAGCCATATTTCAAAGCAAACGCAAAATCCCGCTCGTCATGCGCCGGCACGCCCATCACCGCGCCATCGCCGTAGCTCATCAGCACATAGTTGCCCACCCACAGCGCCACCGGCTCACCGGTCAAAGGATGTGTCACTATCAGGCCCGTATCCATACCGGCTTTTTCTTTCACCGCCAACTCGGCTTCGGTGGTGCCGCCGGCTTTGCATTCCTCGATAAACGCCGCCAATACCGGATTCGTCAAGGCCGCATGCTGGGCCAGGGGATGCTCAGGCGCCACGGCGCAAAACGTCACGCCCATGATGGTGTCGGCCCGCGTGGTGAACACATACATGCGCCCCTCGCCGATCAAGACACCACTCGCGTCTTGGATGCTGTGGGGAAACGCAAAGCGCACGCCTTCGCTCTTGCCGATCCAGTTCTCCTGCATCAGCTTGACGCGCTCAGGCCAGCCGGGCAGGCCGGTTTGCACATGGTCTAGCAGCTCTTGCGCGTAGTCGGTAATCTTCAGGTAATAGCCCGGAATCTCGCGCTTTTCTACCAGTGCGCCGGTGCGCCAGCCGCGCCCGTCAATCACCTGCTCATTGGCCAACACCGTCTGGTCCACCGGGTCCCAGTTCACCACCTGGGTCTTGCGGTAGGCCACGCCAATATCGAGCATCTTCAAAAACAGCCACTGGTTCCACTTGTAATAACTCGGGTCGCAGGTCGCCACTTCGCGGCTCCAGTCGATCGCCAGGCCCATGGCCTGCATCTGCTGCTTCATGTGGGCAATATTCTCGTAAGTCCACTTAGCCGGCGGCACGCCGTTTTTCAGCGCTGCGTTTTCGGCCGGCAGGCCAAACGCATCCCAGCCCATGGGCATCAAAACGTTGTAGCCCTTCATGCGCAAATAGCGCGTCAGCATGTCATTGATGGTGTAGTTGCGCACATGGCCCATGTGCAGCTTGCCGCTGGGGTAAGGCAGCATGGAGCAGGCGTAAAACTTGTTTTTGCCGGCGTCTTCGCTCACGCGGTAGGCCTCGTGGCCGTTCCACAAAGGCTGCGCCCAATGGTCACGGGCGGCTTGCTCTATGGCGATGTGTTGGTACTTGTCTTGCATTGGGGTAAGGGCTTGGAGGCAACAGGCATTTTAGGCGCGCAAGCCGCCGAGCCTGCGGCGAGGGGCCCAAGGTGCACACAAGCCAGGGCCCGCAGCCCCTCAGCCCTTAGCGCGGCTTTTCAGTCACAAAGCCAATGCGGCTCAAACCGGCTGCATTGGCCAGCGCCATGAACTCCACCACCCGCCCATAGGGCACGGCAGAGTCGGCACGCAGTTGCACCTCGGTGGCCGGGTTGCGCTGGGCCGCTTGCTGCAAGGCCTGCTGCAAGGCCGCGCCTTGCAAGCGCTGCTCCTGCACATAGACGGCGCCGGCCTGATCGATGGTGACAGCCAGGGGTTGCGCATCGCTTTGGCTGCTGGCAGCGGCGTTGACCTTGGGCAGGTCCACCTTGACGGCGCTGAGCATCATGGGCGCGGTGATGATGAAGATCACCAGCAGCACCAGCATCACGTCGATCAGCGGCGTCATATTGATGTCGCTCATAGGCGCATCGCTGCGCTTGGCTTGGAGGCGCCCGAAAGCCATGGCTGGGACTTTAGTCCAAGGCGCCGTCTGGCGGATAGGCAGTCGCCTGGCTTTGGTACACCAGCAATTCGCGCACATCGCGGGCAAAACCCTCCAGATCGGCTTCGATACGCCCGATCAGCCGCCCCAGCAGGTTGTAGCCCAGCACCGCCGGAATGGCCACCGCCAAGCCCGCAGCCGTCATGATCAAGGACTCGCCCACGGGCCCGGCCACTTGCGAAATGCTGATTTGCCCGGCCTGCGCAATCGTCGCCAAAGCCCCGTAAATACCCCACACCGTACCGAGCAGCCCGACAAATGGCGCCATCGAGCCCACACTGGCCAAAATGACCTGCCCGGACTGCAAGCGGCGCACACCGGTCTGTAAGGCATCGCGCAGCACGCGGGTCAATTGCTGGGCGCTCGAGCCTTGCGCCGCCAGCCGGGGCTGCGCATCCTGGCGCATTTGCCGCCGGCCCGCTTCAATCAAGGGCGTCAGCAGCGCGGCGCGATCAAAAGTGGGCAAGCTATGCAGCGCCTGCTCCACATCGGGGGCCTGCCAAAAAGCCGCGATGCCGCGCTCCAAGCCCGCCAGTGCGCTGCGCAGGAAAAAGCTTTTCCACACAATGATGGACCAACTGGCCAAGGACATGAGCAGCAGCAGCCCCGCTACCGCTTTATGCACTGCGTCGCCTTCGAACATGCGCAACCCTGCTTAGCGCAGACCCAGCACGTCGAACATATCGAACATGCCGTTTTGCTTGCCCGCCAAAAAACGCACCGCGCGCAAGCTGCCCTGGGCATAGGTGGAGCGGCTCGATGATTTGTGGCTGATCTCGATGCGCTCGCCGGTACCGGCAAACAGCACCGTGTGGTCGCCCACAATGTCGCCACC
>CANNEW010000244.1 GCA_947503685.1 Comamonadaceae bacterium
CTGGGTTTGTTTGACATGCTGGGCAACGTCTGGGAAATCACCCGCGACCTTTACCTTGAGGACCACACCAAATTAGCGCCGGAAACGGAAACCGCCGACTACGCCGGCCTGCGGCCTGCGGGCGGTCCGCTAGCGCGCCATGTGATTAAGGGCGGCTCGTTTTTGTGCGCGCCCAATTACTGCATGCGCTACCGCGCCGGTGCGCGTCAGGCCCAAGAGGACGACTTAGCCGTTAGCCATTTGGGCTTTCGCACCATCTTGCAAGCGCCGGGGCCGTGAAGGCCACTAGCGCACTTAGCGCCTTTGCTTATGCACCAGGTATTTGGCGATGATGTCCAGAAAAAGTTGCTTGCTGGCGCTGGGCATGTGCGGCTGTATCAAGGCGTGGAAGCTGCCTACGACCGAGAGGTAGAACAAGGTGGCCAACTCGGCGGCGGTTTTCTCGTCCTGCACCAGTGGCATGAATTTGCGCTTGAATAAGGCGATACGTAGCGCATCCATGCCGCGCATCAGGGCAGCGACATGCGCATCGCGCCGCCCCAGGGCGCGCAGCGCCAACTCAAAGCGCATATCGTCCAGCGCATCGCCGCCGTGGGCCAGGGCCTGGTCCAGCATGATTTCCAGCGCTTTGGCCGGGTCCTCGCTGCCGGCTTGTTCCAGCCTCTGGTGCGCCTCCAATTCGCGCGCTTGCCAGCGCTCGACCAGGGCCTCTATCAAAGTCGCATGGTCTTTGAAATGCCAGTAAAAACTGCCCCGTGTCACTTGCAGCGTGTCAGCCAGCGTCAGCACCCGCACGCCGTCAAAGCCGTGTTCGACGGCGGCGCGAAATGCTGCGTCCAGCCAGTCGTCACGCCCCAGGCGCGAAACCAGAGTTTTGTCGGCAGGTGCGGAGTCCGCATTTTTGCGAAGAGTGGCGCGGCTGGCCATGCGTTTCCAAACTCATTAAATAGGACACCTATTGTCACCCAAGCGTAATCGGCCAGTCATGGAGGATGCAAGGGGTTTGGGTGGCACAGCGGCATGGCGCCAGGGTGTGCTTTGCTTGACAGTGAAGCTGCCCTGTGGATACAGGCGCGTGCTACATTGCCCGACGGGTTTTAGCTTGCAGGGTCGCCGGGCCCTGAGCGCCCTGCAATGTAATGAGGAGACTCTTGAAATGTCGCTAAATCAATGGCCGGGCTTGCGTCCTGGCTTGCTAGCCTTGCTCGGTGTTCTGGTCTTTCCAGTGGCGCTCAATGCGGCATCCGGGTCCGTGACGCCAACGCCCGGTAAACCTGGCCCGGGCGGCAAGCGGCCTAATTTCGTGGTACTGGTGGCTGACGATTGGGGTTTTTCGGACCTGGGCGCGTTTGGCGGAGAAATCGATACACCCCACCTCAATGCGCTAGCCAAAGCCGGTTTGCGTTTTACCAATTTCCATGTGGCCGCCTCTTGCTCTCCCACGCGCTCGATGTTGCTGACTGGCGTGGACAACCACCGCAACGGCGTTGGCAATCTGCGCGAAGCCATGCCGACCGAGCATTTGGGTAAACCGGGGTACCAGGGATCGCTGACCCGCAATGTGGTGACGGTGGCCTCGCTCTTGCAGGACAGCGGTTACCGCACCTATATCGCGGGCAAATGGAATGTGGGCTCCGAGCCCTACAACCTGCCCAATCAGCGCGGCTTTGACAAATCGATTGTCCAGGGTGATACCGGTTCGGACAACTGGGAGCCCAACAAGCAATATCTGCCCCATCTGCCCGAGGTCTATTGGTTTGAAAACGGGCAACGGGCCAAGATGCCGGCCGAGTTTTATTCCTCGCAGTATTTTGTCGATCGCACCATTGAGTATCTGGACGCGGATGCGCGCAAAGACCAGCCTTTCTTGGCCTATATCGGTTTCCAGGCCAACCATGTGCCGGTGCAAGCCCCGCAAGAACTGATAGCCAAATACAAGGGCCGCTACCGCGAGGGCTGGACGGCTTTGCGCGAGCGGCGATTAGCTAAACAAATTGAATTAGGCCTGGTGCCTGCCAGCACGCGCATGAGCACCATGTCCACCACGGGCGACTGGAAAGCTTTGTCCGAAAAAGAGCGTTTGCACATGGAGCGCCAGATGGAGGTCTATGCCGCCATGGCTGAGTCCATGGATATGCATATTGGGCGTTTGGTAGACCATTTGAAGAAAACCGGCCAATACGACAACACCGTGTTTTTGTTTTTGTCGGACAACGGCCCGGAAGGTTCGGACTACCATGAGGCGCAGCCCTGGTTGGTTTTCAACTACAAGCAAGATACCGATACCCTGGGCGCTAAAGGCACCTATGGCATACCCGGCCCCGGCTGGGCCAGCGCCTCGGCCAGCCCGCTTTACACCTATAAATTCTGGGCCGGTGAGGGTGGTATCCGTACCCCCATGCTGATGGCCGGGCCGCCGGTGCGCCGCGCCAACCAAATTGAAAACGCCTTAACCCATGTGACCGACATCACGCCCACACTGCTGGACATTGCCCAAGTGCCACGGCATGCCGGTCAGTACCAAGGCGCACAAGTAGAAGCTCTGACCGGCATGAGTTTGCTGCCACTTTTGCAAGGTACAGCGACGGCGGTTCGTAAGCCGGAGCAAACCCTGGGCTACGAGCTGTCGGGCAATTCGGCCTTGTTCAAGGGCAATTTGAAATTGATGCGCAATATGCCGCCGCTCGGTGACGGTCTGTGGCGTTTGTACGACCTGAGCAAAGACCCTGGCGAAACCCAAGACCTGAGCGCGCAACTGCCCCAAGAATTCGCCACTATGCAAGAAGACTTTGTCGCCTGGGCGAAGGCTAACCAGGTGCTGGACATGCCGGCGGACTACAGCCCGCAAAAGCAAGTCATGATCAATGGCTTTTGGCGCTACTGGCTGCCAGTGCACGGCAAAACCATGGCCTTGATTTTGGCCGCGTTGGTGCTGCTACCGGTGTGGCTGCTGCTGCGCAAACGCAAGCGCCGCCTATGAGCGCTGGCTATTACGCCAGCCCTTGGCCCGCTGAGGACGCGGGCCCGGCCCGCTTGCAAACAGCTAGCCCAGGCAGCGGGCTCAGTCTGCAGGCGGGTCAGCGTTTGCACAGCACCCACCGCAACACCACGCTATCGACCATGACGGTGCTGGGCGACCCCGGCCAGGTGTACTTGCTGACCCACTCGGCTTTGCGCGCCAACTTCGGTTTACCCACCACGTCCTGCGTGGAGCGCATAGACCCTATCACGCTCAAGACGCTGGAAAGCTCGGGCCGCTTGCCCGGGGGGCCGATGTGGCCCGGGGGCATGGCGATGCACCGCAATGGCGATTTGTATGTGGTCTATGGCCGCTATGCACATCGGCTGGACCGGCATTGCGTCCTCAAGCAAAGCCGTAGGTTGCCGGTCGATCAGCCTTACAACTCCTTTGTGATTTTGGACAAGGGCCTGATCGTCACCAAAAACCTGTCGGACCGGCAGGCAGCGCAGCTGACGGTGCTGGACCCCGAGGGCTTGCAATCGGTGTGCGCCGATGTGCTCTGCCCTGAGCCGTCGATTGCGCGCTTGAGTGCCGTAGGCAATACGGTTTATGTCGTGGGCGTGCGTTCCATTTTCCGGCTGCACTGGGACGAGGCCACGCAGCGTTTGCGCTTAGACCCGCACTGGCGCTGGGATTACATTGGTCAAAGCGCGCAAACCTATGGCTGGGATGTCGTCATCGACGGGCACAGTGCCTGGTTTATGGACAACGGCCAGCACCGCTACCGTATCAATATGCAGGGCGCCGGCGTCAGCCGCACGGCCAACCGCTTGTTGCGCCTGTCCTTGCAAGACTGCAGCCAGCACGCGGCCTGGGAGCTTAGCGGCCTGCCTGGCGGCAGCATTACCAACCCGCCCTTGGTGGACGTGCAGCGGCGCATCGTGCTGGGCTATGACTCGGCGAACCGTTTTTTGCGCGCCTGGCGCTTTGGTGATGCGATGCAGGATGTACAGCCCCTGTGGCACAGGGCGGACTTCGGCGTGGCCAGCCACATGGTGTTATTGCCAGAGCTTGGGCAGGTGGTGCTCAATGACTACCGGCGCTTTGGGGAGGAAGTGGTAGTGCTGGACATAGCCACTGGCGCGCAACAAGGCAGGGTACGCGTGGGCGGAATTACCCAAGGGGTTGTCTTTCCCAGTACCGGTTGGAACGAGGATGTGTACTGGTGTTCCATGGGCCGTTTCTCGCGGGTGTTTGCGGCATGAG
>CANNEW010000245.1 GCA_947503685.1 Comamonadaceae bacterium
GCGGCCGGCGGCATAGGCGGCTGGGCCCCGGCCTTGGCCGGCGGCCATCGGGGCATGGCGACCCAGCTATTTGAACAAAAGCGGGTGCTCTGCGAAGTCGGAGCCGGTGTGCAACTGGGGCCAAACGCGGTGCGTTTGCTCGAAGGCTGGGGCCTGCGCGCAGCGCTCGATGCGGTGGCTTGTTTCCCGCAGCGGCTGGAGGTGCGCAGCGCGCAAAGCGGCGCATTGCTGGGGGCTCTGCCTTTGGGCGCGCGCGCGCTGCAGCGCTATGGTGCGCGTTACGCCACGATTGCGCGCATCGACCTGCACACTTTGCTGCACCGTGCCGTGCTGGCCCAGGGCCTGGCCGAGATACACCTGGGGCGCGCAGCGCAACGCGTCAGCCAGGATGCCAGCGCGGTTGAGCTGACGACCGATGACGAGCGTAAGCGCCGCGCCAATGTGCTGATTGCCGCCGATGGCCTGTGGAGCCATGTGCGCGACTTTTTGCGCCAGGATGTACATCCGGTTTTCAGCGGCCATCTGGCCTACCGCGCTATGGCCAAGCAGACCGATTTGCCGCAGGCCTTGCGCAGCAATTGCGTTACCGTGTGGTTGGGTCCGGCCATGCATGCAGTGCAATACCCGGTGCAAAGTGGCGAAGTGCTCAATCTGGTGGTCATCGTCGAAGGGTCGGCGCCTGGTGATAGACAGGATTGGGAGCAAGCCGCACTGCGCAGCGACTTAAGGACTCGTATGTCAAAGGCAGATGTCGGGCTGCAGGATTTGGTGGGCTCTATGGCGCAGTGGCGGCTTTGGCCCTTGAACGGTTTGCCGCATCTGCGCGGCCCGCAGGACATGGCGTTTGGCCGCATTGCATTGCTGGGGGACGCTGCCCACCCCATGTTGCCCTATCTTGCGCAGGGCGCTGGCATGGCCATAGAAGACGCCGCTGTGCTGGCGCGCTGTCTGCACCAAGGCCCGGCAGACGATGCCAAAGCCTTGCTGCACTACGCCTCTTTGCGTTGGAAGCGCAATGCGCGCGTGCAGGCCAGGGCCCAGCGCAATGGCGAAATTTTCCATGCCACCGGTCTGAAGGCCTGGGGTCGGGATACGGCTATGCGCTGGATGGGCGCGCGCCTTTTAGATATGCCTTGGTTGTATCGGGGGGTGTGAGCCGCAGGCCTTACAGCTGCGTGCGCAAACTCCAAATTTCGGGGAACAGCACCACGTCCAGCATCTTGCGTAAATAGCTGACCCCACCGGTGCCGCCCGTGCCGCGCTTAAAGCCGATGACGCGTTCCACCGTGGTCACATGGCGAAAGCGCCATAGGCGAAAGGCGTCTTCCAGGTCGGTGAGTTCTTCGCCGAGTTGGTACAAATCCCAGTAGCGCTGCGGGTCGCGATAAACCACTAGCCAGGCCGATTCCACGCCGCCATCAGCGGGGTAGGGCAGGGACCAATCCCGCTCTAGGTGCGTGGCTGGCACGCCAATGCCCCGGCGCGCCAGCAAGCGCAGTGCTTCGTCATACAAAGACGGGCTGCGGTAGGCCGCTTCGACGTGGGCCAGCAGGTCGGGCCGGTGCGCATGCGGGCGCAGCATCGCGGCGTTTTTATTGCCCAAAGAAAACTCGATACAGCGGTACTGGTAGCTCTGAAAGCCGCTGGAGCTATCTAAGTAAGGGCGGATGGCGCTGTATTCGGGCGGCGTCATGGTGGCCAGCACGTCCCAGGCGTGTACCAGTTGCTCCATGATGCGGCTGACGCGGGCCAGCATTTTGAAAGCCGTGCCCAATTCGTCTTTGGCGATATGGGCCATGGCGGCGCGCAACTCGTGCAGCATCAGCTTCATCCACAACTCGCTGGTCTGGTGCTGCACGATAAACAGCATCTCGTTGTGGTCCGGCGAGCGCGGGTGCTGCGCGCCCAAAATGGCGTCCAGCGACAGGTAGTCGCCATAGCCCATGCTGTGCGCAAAGTCTAGTTGCACCTCGGCCTCGCTGTGCACAATGGCAGCGCTGCCTTGGGGAGCGGGCGTATCAGAATGGAAAGGGCAGGCGCTCATACAAACCTTTTAAGTAACCGCATTTTTTTGCATAAATTGCGGCGCGCGCCAGGCGCCGGTGTGCAGCACATCGCGCAGATGCTCTACCGCATGCCACACGTCTTCAAAGCCGATGTACAAAGGCGTAAAGCCAAAGCGCATGATGTCTGCCTGGCCCTTGCCGTCACCTGCCCGAAAGTCGCCTATCACGCCGCGCGCAATCAGGGCTTGAACCACGGCGTAGGCGGCGGAGCTGTTGGCTCCGCTTTGCAGCGTTAAGCTGACTTGACTTCCTCGCTCGGCGTGCGCACGCGGCGTGGCCAGGCCCAGACCGAGCCCCGCACAGCGTGCTTCTACCAAGGAGATAAACATATCGGTCAGCGCCAGCGATTTGCGGCGGATCGCATCCATGCCACCCAAGGGCTGCGCGGCTTCAAATACATCGAGCCCGCATTCGAGCAAAGACAGGCTAAGGATGGGTTGTGTGCCGCACAAAAACTGATTGATACCCGGCGCGCTGCGGTAACTGCTGTCAAAAGCAAAGGGCGCGGCATGGCCCCACCAGCCGGACAGGGGTTGCATAAACGGCAGATCGGTGCGCGCGCTATGGCGCGGATGGACCCATAAAAATGCCGGGGCCCCCGGCCCGCCGTTGAGGTATTTGTAGCCGCAGCCCACGGCAAAGTCGGCATCGGCGCCGCGCAAGTCCACCGGCACTGCGCCCGCACTGTGCGCCAAGTCCCACACCAACAGCGCGCCAGCGGCATGCGCGGCAGCGGTGATAGCCGCCATATCGTGCATGGCGCCGCTGCGGTAGTTCACATGCGTGAGCATCAGCACCGCCACCTGCGGCCCCAACGCGGGCAGCACGCCATCGGCCTCCACCAATTGCAAGCTGCAACCATGGCTTTGGCACAGGGCCTCGGCAATGTATAAATCAGTAGGAAAGTTGCTGCGCTCGCTAACGATGACGCGCCGCGCCGGGTCCGCATGCTGCGCAATGCGAATGGCCGCCGCGAGCACCTTGAACAAATTCACCGAGGTGCTATCCGCCGCCACCACTTCGTCAGCGCCTGCACCGATCAAGGAGGCGATGCGTGCGCCCAGACGCTGGGGCAGGTCAAACCAACCTGCTGCGTTCCAGGACCGAATCAGCCCCTGGCCCCACTCCTGCTGCACCACCTGCGCCGCCCTCGCTGCCGCGGCTACTGGCAGTACGCCGAGCGAATTGCCGTCCAGGTAAATCGTGTCCGGCGGAATACTGAAATGCGCGCGCAAGGAGCGCAAGGGGTCAGCCGCGTCGAGTTGGCGGCAGTCGTGCAAAGTGGTCATAAATGCTTGGGAAATGAAGGTGGGGTGGCATGGCTCCAACCCCCAATTAAATTGCTATCTAGGTTCCTTGACCTTAGCACTCTAATGGGTTTGCGGTACCGCATATTTGCGAAAAAAAATTTGGATAAAGGCCCCTGCAGCGCCCGCATCGTTTATTAGGTGCCTTGCCCCATCCTGACCAATCTCCCCGGTCTAGCCCCGGTAATCTGTCCCTCACGCACTACCGCCTGCCCCGCCACCCAAGTGCCGATATAGCCCTGTGCTTTTTGTAAAAAACGCTTGCCGCCCGCGGGCAGGTCGCGCACCAGTTGGGGCAAGCCTACGCTCAGGCGCTTGGGGTCTATCAGGTTGAAGTCGGCGCGCAGGCCGGGCTGTATGAGGCCGCGGTCTTTCAGGCCCAAGTAGCGGGCGTTACGGCTACTCATCATCTCAACCGCCTGCGCCAGGGGCAGTCGATCTTTGGCGCGGCCTAGCACCCAGTGGCTGAGCATGAAGGTGGAAAAGCTGGCGTCGCAAATCGTGCCCACGTGCGCGCCGGCATCGCCCAGGGCAAACAGGGCGCGCGGGTGTTGCAGCATGGTGTGTACGGTATCCAGCGAGCCTTGGTTGTAATTGAAGATGGGGAAGTAAATCAGCTGCGCACCATCGCCTTCGCACAGGTAGTCATACATGGCCTCCAGCGCCGTGGTGCCGCGCTGCTTGGCGCGCACTAAAAAGCTTTGCATCACATCGGGTTCGTAGTCAAGCCGTGCGTCTAGCGGGAACATGCGCCCGGCGATCAGCTCGATGCGGGAGAGCAGCAAGTCCACCAGCGGCGGTATGGCCGTGCCATCGCCGGCCAGGCGTTCCGATTTTTCTGACAGG
>CANNEW010000246.1 GCA_947503685.1 Comamonadaceae bacterium
GTCACCGTCATTACCTTTACGACCATTATTTTTGGCGAACTGGTACCCAAGCGTATTGGCCAATTGCACCCCGAAACCATGGCCTGCTGGGTGGCCCGGCCCATGCTGTGGCTGGCGCAGGCGGCCAAACCCTTTGTGAAATTGCTCTCGGGCACGACCGCTGCCGTGCTCAAGCTCTTGCGCATAGACACCAATACCGCGCGCGCGGTCACCGAGGAAGAAATATCGGCCAGCCTGGAGGAGGGCGTGGACGCCGGCTTGATAGAAGCGCATGAGCACCAGATGGTGCAAAACGTATTCCGGCTGGATGAACGCCCACTCACCTCGCTGATGACGCCGCGCAGCGATGTGCAATGGCTCGACGCCTCGGACAGCGTGGATGATTGCCTGCGACTGGCCGGGCGTGGCGCAGGTAATGGTGCGCATTCTTGGTACCCGGTGTGTCGCGCTTCCCTGGACGATGTGGTGGGCATCATCAGCGTGGCGCATTTGCTGGACCTGGGCGCGCACAGCCAAGAGCCGATTGCCGCTTTTGCGCAAGCGGCGGTTTTCGTGCCCGAGACTTTGAGCGCCATGGAGTTGCTGGAGCAGTTCCGCCTGAAAGCGGCACGCTTGCTGTTCGTAGTCGATGAATACGGCGTGGTGCAAGGCCTGCTCACGCCGCGCGACTTGCTCGAGGCTATTACCGGTGAATTGCAGTACGGCGCGCAAGCCGAGGCCTGGGCCACACGGCGCGAGGATGGCTCATGGTTGCTCGATGGCGTCATGCCGGTCGATGAAGTCAAGGCGCGTTTGGACTTGGACGAATTACCCGACGAAGACCGGGGCCGCTACAACACCCTGGCCGGCTTGCTCATGGCCTTGACCGGCCATTTGCCCAAGCTTGGGGAACGTATCAGCCACCAGGGATGGGTGTTTGAGGTGATAGACCTTGATGGCCGCCGCGTAGACAAGGTACTGGCCACGCACCGGCCCCTGGCGCCGCCAAAAGCCTAGTGCTCGCTAAAGCACTTGCGCCGCCGGGCGCGCTGCGACCCGTTCGCGCCATGCTTGCAAGGCTTCGTAGCCCAGGTCAGCAGGTCTAAATTTCAACAGCCCGCGGGCGAACTCCAGCGCGCAAAAAGCGGTGATATCGGCAATGGTAAATCGCTCGCCGGCCATCCAGTCCTGGTTTTGCAGCATGGCATCAAAGACTTGCAAATTGGCTTTGAGTTTGGCCGTTTGCGACTGTCCAAACTCCGGGAACTGCGGCTGCTCCAGGGTCGCCAGGCCCGGGTGGCTGTGGCGGATGCTATTGGCCGCGCCCAGCAAAATCGTCCACTCCACGCGCCGGTCGGCCATCTCGATAAAGGCGCGCTCGGTGCTGTCATGGCCCATCAAGTTGGGCTCGGGAAACAGGCCTTCCAGGTAGGTGCAAATCGCCCGGGTTTCCGTCAGTACCCGGCCATCGTCCAGCTGCAACGCCGGCACTTTGGCCAAAGGGCTTTTCGCCAGGTAGTCGCTGGCGCGGTGTTCGCCAGCATTGAGGTCTATGGGTACTTGCGCAATCGTGGTGATGCCTTTTTCCGCCATAAACATATGGACCCGACGCGGGTTGGGCGCGCGTGGCGCGGTGTAGAGCTGCATGAAAAACCTTTGCAAAATATGACCGGTGGCTATCGTTTTGATTTGGCCGGTTTCGCACCCCGATCAGGCGCCGAAAACGCGTGCCTCTTGCAAATTCATGCGCAAGGCGCTGGCCTCGCGCCGGGCTGCTTGCGCGAAATCGGCAGCGGCTGACGCGTAAATGATGGAACGTGATGCATTGACCGCAATCGGGCCGCTGGTGTGCTCAGCCGTACCGCGCCAGGCCGCCCGCACGGTAGCCTGCGCGTCGCCGCCTTGCGCACCCACGCCGGGGATCAAGAGCGGAACCGTGGGCGCCAGGGCGCGCACACGCTCCAACTCTTTAGGGTAGGTGGCACCTACCACCAGGCCGAGCTGGCCGTTTTCGTTCCAGGGGCCTTGGGCCAAGTGCGCGATATGTTCATACAAGCGCGGCGCGCCAGGCAGGTCTTGCAGGCGCTGGTTTTGAAAGTCGTCGCCGCCGGGGTTGGAGGTGCGGCACAGCAAAAACGCGCCTTTGCCGGGATAGCGCAAATAGGGTTGTACCGAATCCAAGCCCATGAAGGGCGAAAGCGTGATGGCGTCGGCCCCGTAGCGTTCGAAGGCCTCGGCGGCGTATTGATCGGCGGTGCTGCCAATGTCGCCGCGCTTGGCATCCAAAATCACCGGCACCTGGGGCGCGCTAGCGCGCATATGCGCCATCAGGCGCTCCAATTGGCCTTCGGCGCCATGGGCGGCAAAGTAGGCGATTTGCGGCTTAAACGCAATCGCCTGGTCTGCCGTAGCATCGACGATGGCGGCGCAAAAGTGAAAAATTTTGCTGGCATCGCCGCGCCAATGCAGCGGGAACTTGGCGGGATCGGGGTCCAGCCCGACGCAAAGCAGCGACTGGTTGCTGCGCTCAGCCTGGGCGAGCATGGTTAGAAAGTTCATGGGGGCCGATTGTAGGTAGCTGCTAGCCGCTAAGGCGCATCCCGCAGGCCACAAAAGAAACGCCACCCTGCGGTGGCGTAGTCATGGCGCTTGGGGAGGTTTTATTTGAAGGGCGCTCTGATAAACCTCGCGCACACGCCTTTGATCATGTGCCTGCGGGTACCGTCTTTGAAGGTCAGGGTTTGGACGAAAGCCCCATCGGCCAAGTCAATGGTGAACTCCTCTTGCGTCACCATCTGCCCAAAGCGCTCAAACATGGCAGGGCGGCTGACAAAGGCTTTGGTGCCTTCCATTTTGAGAGCCCCTTTGCGCGATTCAGTGATGGAGTATTCACCTTGGTACCAACCTGAGCCCGCATCGGGCTCCAGGCCGGCTACCAACATATCCGGGTACACCTTGGGCTCGGAGTTGAGTGCGCCCTGGGGGGTGGATACCGTGACCTCGCACACAAACTGGCCGCCGACTTTGGCCAGTTTGTCCTTGGCGCTTTCTAGGTCGCCATCGCGCTTGCCCGATCCCGAGGGATCCAGGTGGATGACGCCCAGCGCCACCAAGCCCCAACCCGTCAGCGCTGCGATGATCAGGGTGATCACCACGGCCGCCAGCACGGCGCCCATGGAGGATTGCTTTTTCATAGTGGGGCCTTCGCGGAGTGGGCGGCTTGGCAGTCGCTTTTTTAGTTGCTCAGGAGCTCACGACCGTTGAGCGGCTGCACCGGGCGGGCATTCATTTTGAAGGGGAAGGCTTGCACCTGTTCCTTGGCGATGTTGACCGTGGTCTTGAGAATAAAGAAGCGCACGCCTTCGGTACACGGCGGCGTGGTGAGCGAGCCTTCGTAGCTGTAGAAATCAAACTCACGCGGCAGCAGATTACCCGGGTTGAAGTTCACACCTTCTGGCAGATACTCCACATTCTCTTCTTTGGGCAGGTTGGCCCACAGGGTTTTGATGCCGGGGTTTTCATTGCCTTCTTTGAGCAAAACGCCCAGCACAGCGAGCTTGCCATCGGCGTTTTTGTGCACAAAGTGCACCACCATAGCCATGGGCTTGCCGTCTATTTTTTCCTCGCTGGGTTTGTGGAAGTGAAACTGCAGCAGTTCATGGACGATACCGTCGACACGCAGCTTGCTACCGGGCGGAATATTGACCTGGATGGTGTGCCCGTTGTTGATCATTTTCAGGGCGCCTTCTTTGTAGTCAGCGCTCACTACCATGCGTGATTTGACAAATGGCCCTTTGATGTCCAGCGGCGACTGTGACTTGCCTTTGGCGCAGGTGGGGAATTCTTTACCCCATTTCTCTGGGCCCATTTCGCCTTCGTAATCCCAATGGGGTGCGGCATGCTTTTCGTCTTTTTTGGCGCCGTGGCCGTCATCTTTCTTACCGTGGCCATCATCCTTGGCTTTGCCTTTGCCTTTGCCATCGTCTTTTTTGTCGTGGCTATGGTCTTTATCGTGGCTGTCTTTTTCTTCCTTATCGCCTTGGCCCGCTTTTTCAGACTTGGGCATGCAATCGGCCATGACCTTGATTTTTTCGCCTGCAGCGACCAGACCTAACTGGGCTGCGCAAATCGTGTTCTTGCGGTCACCGAGTTCGGACAATTGCAGCGCTTTGCGAAAGGCCTCCAGGGCGCCCGGGTCTTCAGTGCCTTTGGTCAGCATGCGCAGTGCGCCCAAGC
>CANNEW010000247.1 GCA_947503685.1 Comamonadaceae bacterium
TGAGCAGGTGACCTTGGGTTTGACTTTGATGGACCAGGCTTTGCGTGAAGTACGTGGTATGACACTCGGGCACCAAGTCACATTGGCAGTGTCCACTGCCACCGCCACCTGGTGGCTGATGCCACGGATTGCCCGCTTTAAGCAGGAGCATCCGGGTATTGAATTGCGTTGCATCACCACCGATATCGACCTGGACTTGGAGCGCGAGCGTATTGACCTGGCCATCACGCTGGGTAGCGGCGAGTTTGCGCAACATGCGCGCTGGCGCTTTGTGGACGAAGAGGTGTTTGCGGTGTGCAGCCCGGCTTTCTTGGCTTCGCATCCCCAGTTGCAAACGCCTCAGGATGTGGCCAACAGCACATTGCTGCATTTGGAAGAGCGTTACCGCCCGCGCCTGGATTGGTCTTTGTGGCTTGCGCATTTTGGCGTCAGCGCAGCACGTGCCGCTAAATCGCTGACCTTCAATGACTACTCTATTGTGTTGCAAGCAGCGCTGGAGGGGCAGGGCTTAGCCCTGGGCTGGCGCCATATCGTGGAGCCCTTGATCGCGCAGGGACGCTTGGTGCGTCCCATTGCGCAGACCGTGACCACCGACCAGCCGATGTACATCGTGGCCTCCCGCGCCGGACGGGCGCGCCACGACGTCATGGCCTTAAAGGACTGGCTGGTGCATGAGGCGGGCCATGCTGTGGGCGATCTGCCACGCTAATGGCCGCGCGACTGGCGCTGGCTTAGCGGCGGCCACCACCCAAGATACTGCCCAGCACCCCACGGATGATTTGCCGACCCACTTCGCGGCCAATCGAGCTGGCGGCGCTTTTTATAAGCTGTTCGCCAACACTGGCGCGGCTGCGCCCGCGTCCGCCGCCCATGAGGTCGCCCAAACCATCTAGCAGGCCGCGTTCGGGCGGTGCTTCAGGTGCGTTGGGGGCAGGCGCCGCAGCCCGCGCCTCTTTGTCGGCCTGGGCTTGCGTGGCCGCTTGGCCCTTGAGCTCTTCAAAGGCTGAGGCGCGGTCTATGGTTTTTTCATAGACGCCGGCAACAATGGATTGGGCTTGCAAATTAGCGCGCTGGTCCGGGCTGACAGGCCCGATCTGGCTGGCCGGGGGCAGCACATAGGCGCGTTCGGTGGGGCAGGGGCGTCCTTTTTCGTCCAGCAGGCTCACCAGGGCTTCGCCCACGGCCAGTTCGGTTATGGCGGCGGCCACGTCCAGCCCCGCATTGCCGCGCATGGTGTCGGCAGCGGCTTTGACCGCTTTTTGGTCGCGCGGGGTGAAGGCGCGCAGCGCGTGTTGCACCCGGTTGCCCAATTGCGCCAGCACGCTGTCGGGGATGTCCAGCGGGTTTTGCGTCACAAAGAAAACGCCAATGCCCTTGCTGCGCACCAGCCGCACCACCAGCTCGATGCGTTCGATCAGCACCTTGGGCGCATCGGCAAACAGCAAATGCGCTTCGTCAAAAAAGAATACCAGTTTGGGCTTATCCAGATCGCCCACCTCGGGCAGGGTTTCGAACAACTCGCTCAGCATCCAGAGTAAAAATGTGGCATACAGCCGGGGCGCGGCCATCAGTTTGTCGGCGGCCAGGATATTTATAAAGCCTTTGCCCTTGGCATCGGTCTGCATGAAGTCGGCGATATTGAGCATGGGCTCACCGAAAAAACGGCTGCCGCCCTGGGCCTCGATTTGCATCAGCCCGCGCTGGACTGCGCCAATGCTGGCTGCGCTGATATTGCCGTATTCGGTGGTGAAGTCGGACGCGTTATCGCCCACGTGCTGGCACATGGCGCGCAGGTCTTTCATGTCCAGCAGCATCAGGCCCTGGTCATCGGCGATCTTGAAAACCAGTTGCAGCACGCCGGCCTGGGTCTCGTTGAGGTTGAGCATGCGCGCCAGCAACAAGGGCCCCAGATCGCTGATGGTGGCGCGCACCGGGTGGCCTTGTTCGCCAAACACATCCCATAGTGTGGTCGGAAAGGCGGCCGCCACGCTGGGCTCTAGGCCGCGTTCGGCCAAGACCTTGGCCAGCTTCTCGCTTACTTTGCCCGCTTGGGAAATGCCGCTCAGGTCGCCTTTGACATCGGCCATAAACACCGGCACCCCCAAGCTAGAAAAGCCTTCGGCCAGGGTTTGCAGGGTGATGGTTTTGCCGGTGCCGGTGGCGCCGGTGATCAAGCCGTGGCGGTTGGCTTTGTCAGGCCGCAAAAAACATTGCACCGGCTTTTTGCTCGGTGGGCCTTGGGCGATCAGGATGCCGGCTTCATTTGGGGTGGTCATAGTTAGCTCGAAAAGTACAATCTAAGTCTAAGGTCAACGAGTTTTTAAAGGATTTCGCGTGGCAGGACATAGCAAATGGGCCAATATTCAGCACCGCAAGGGTCGCCAGGACGAAAAGCGGGGCAAGGTTTGGACGCGCATCATCCGCGAAATCACCGTGGCCGCCCGCGCCAGTGGCGGCGATCTGGGCATGAATCCACGGCTGCGGCTCGCGGTGGAGCGCGCTAAATCAGCCAATATGCCGGCCGACCGCATCAAGTACAACATTGACAAAGCCACCGGCAACCAAGAGGGCGTCAGCTACGAGGAAATCCGCTACGAGGGCTACGGCATCGGCGGCGCGGCCATCCTGATTGACACCATGACCGACAACCGGGTGCGCACCGTGGCTGAGGTGCGCCATGCGCTCAATAAGCATGGCGGCAATATGGGCACCGAAGGTTCGGTGGTGTTTCAGTTCAAGCACTGCGGCCAGCTCATTTATGCCCCGGGTACCAGCGAAGACACTGTGATGGAAGTCGCCCTAGAAGCAGGTGCCGAAGACGTGCTCAGCCATGAGGATGGCGTCATTGAGGTCTTGACCGCTGTGGGCGATTTTGAAGCGGTGAAAGCCGCGCTTGACGCAGTAGGTCTGGTGTGTGCGGAAGGCGTGGTCACCATGCGCGCGGAAAACGCGGTGGAACTGGGCGGCGACGACGCCGCCCGTATGCAAAAACTGCTCGATGTCCTGGAAGACCTGGACGATGTGCAGGAAATTTTCCATAACGCCGACCTATGAATATTCTGGTTATTGGCGGCGGTGGCCGCGAACATGCCTTGGCCTGGAAGCTGGCCCAGTCGCCCAAAGTGCAAATGGTCTATGTGGCGCCTGGCAATGGCGGCACCGCGACCGATAAGCGCCTCAAAAACCTGCCGATTACCGACATCGTGCAACTTCGCCAGTGGGCGCAAGATCACAAGATTGAACTCACCGTGGTTGGACCCGAAGGCCCTTTGGCGGTGGGCGTGGTGGACGAGTTCCGTGCGCATGGGCTGCGCATCTTCGGGCCGACCCAGGCGGCTGCGCAACTGGAAAGCTCTAAAGCCTTTTCCAAATCATTTATGGCGCGCCACGGCATTCCTACAGCGCGTTTTGAGGTATTCACCGATACCGTGGCGGCACATGCGTATGTGGAGCGCATGGGCGCACCCATCGTGGTCAAGGCCGATGGCCTGGCTGCCGGCAAGGGCGTGGTGGTCGCGGATAGTCTGGCGCAGGCGCATGAAGCGGTAGACTTTATGCTGAGCGGTAATCCCTTTGGCAGCGCGCAAGAGGGCCAGGCGCGCGTGGTGATCGAAGAATTTTTGCAAGGCGAGGAAGCCAGCTTTATTGTGCTGTGCGATGGCCGCAATGTGCTGGTCCTGGCCAGCAGCCAGGACCACAAGCGTTTGCAGGACGGCGACCAGGGCCCCAATACCGGTGGCATGGGAGCCTACTCCCCCGCGCCAGTGGTTACGCCTAAAGTACATGCCCGCGCCATGCAAGAAGTGATCTGGCCCACGGTGCGCGGCATGGAAAAAGATGGCATCGCGTTTACCGGCTTTTTGTACGCCGGCCTGATGGTCAGCCCCGATGGAGCGGTGAAAACGCTGGAATTTAACTGCCGCATGGGCGACCCCGAAACCCAGCCCATCATGGCGCGCCTCAAAACCGATCTGGTCGATGTGCTTTGGGCTGCTACTGACAGAGGACAGGGACTGGCCGATATGCAATTGGAGTGGGATAGGCGCATTGCCTTAGGCGTGGTGCTGGCCGCTTTCGGCTACCCCGACAAGCCCCGCGCCGGAGACGCCATCACGGGTTTGCCCGCCGAGTCGGCAGACCTGGTGGTATTCCATGCGGGCACGCGTTTGCAGGATGATGGC
>CANNEW010000248.1 GCA_947503685.1 Comamonadaceae bacterium
TGTCATCCACCGAGATCTAATTTGGTTGGACTGGTCCTTGCGGGAGCTGAGCAAAGCCAAAACAAAAGGCATTGTGACCAACTTTGTGGTCTATGCTGAACTGCACACCCACGACACGGCAGGCCCGCACATCGATGCATTTCTTGAAAAGTTGGGCGTGCAGATTCTGGATGTGTCCAGGCCAGCCGCTCAAGGGGCCGCCCACGCGTTCAGGGCTTATCGGCACCGCGGCGGCACCAAAACCGGCGTCTTGCCCGATTTTTTTATAGGCGCCCATGCCCAGGCCGAGGCTTACCAACTGCTCACCCGCGATGCGGGGCGATACAAGGCTTATTTTCCAAAGATCAAGTTGATCTGCCCCTGACACGGCAGCATCGAAACCACTTGCGCCACCAGGCTAGCACTGATGGTGGATACCCGTCAGTAAGCTTTTTATTAATCCGGCGCGCGCGCCTCGGACTGTTTCCAGGTGTAGACCAGTACTGTGCCCAGGCTCGTGCTGGCGTTTTGGCGTACCAAGGGGCTGGTCTGGTTGGCTGCCCCTTGGACGCTGTCTACACGGCCGAATACCAGCAGCCTTGCATCTGGGGACAGAGGGTATGACCATGAGCCACTTAGGCGAAGAGCCATCAGGCCCGCCTGGGCCTGGTAGGCCGCGCGGCTGGCGGTGGCCTCTGCCGCAGTCACACGGTAGAGAAGGGATTGCATCGACTGGTCGGCCCCTATGGCACTGATGCCGGCACCCCAAGTCCAGCCCTCTTTGGCGCGGTAGCTGTATTTCAATTCGGGCTCCAGCACCATGCCCCGGTAAGCAGCGCTGTTGCTCAGGTCAAATACGCCGCGCAAGGGCAGTTCGAAGCGCCACTGCCCCGGTGCGCCGGTAGCGCTGAGGTTCCAGCGCATGCGCGGCCCAAATTCGATCAAGGTTCCCAGGTCGTCCATGCCTTGGCGCGCCACGGTGTCGCTCGCCCGCGAACCGAGCGATCCTGAAAAGCCAATGTCCAATTCAAAGTCAGGCCGATGAATGGCCCGAAATCCAGCGCTGTCACGGTCAAGCCGGAAATACTCGCCACGGTAAATCACATAGGGCACTGCCAGCGCAATGCTCACGGTTTCGGAAGACCCTGGGTAGGCCGACTGTGCTGCCGTTAGGCCAACGGCGCCAATTTCCCATAGGGGCAATCCCCCTTTGGCGGACTGCGCCAGCAAACTTTGGCTGCAAACGGTCAACATGAGGGTAAGAGGCCATTGCATGCGCATAGTTGTATCCTTGGTGACGTAAAAGGGCAAAAAATTCGTTCCAAACGGGCTGTGCCGATAATAATCAGGCCGCCATCATTTATGTATCTTCACGAGCGAACTATGTCGCTACGATCTAACCCGGTTTTACCATGACAGAATTTTCTTCTATCGCGCGGACCGCTTTTGCGTCCTTACCTGCTGATGTCCAATGGGCCGGGCTCCGGTTCAGCCACGAGGTGACTACCCACCGCATGGTGCGCGATGATGCTCCCCAGGCCAATGCCACCAGTGTGGATATGGGCGTTATGTGCGAAGTCCTGGTCGACGGTCACTTCGGCTATGCCGCCACCTCCGATACTTCCGAAGAAGGGTTGCAACTGGCCCTGGGACGGGCCTTAGCTACCACGCGGGCCGGGAGTTCTCGAAAAGCACATGCTTTTCAAGCAGCCCAGAGGCCACCATCGCAAGGCAGTTTTAGAAGCCCGAGGGCGCAAGGCCTGGATATCGGCAGCACGCAGGTCATTACCCAATGTCTGCTGGCCGCCAGCGCTGCGATGAAAGGTGACCCACGTCTGGTCAGCAGAATGGCCCATGCGATGCTGATCCAGACCCACATTGCGTTCTTCAGCAGCACGGGCGCCGCCATAGATCAGCGCTTTGACATGGTTTCGCTCAACCTGTCAGCGACAGCGGCGCAAGGCAGCGAATCACAAACCCGGACTTGGTCTCGCACCGGTCAGGCTGGCGTTGAGGTTTTTGAAACCGAAGCCTTGGCATCGCAAGCCAGACGCATAGCAAGCGAAGCATTGCAATTGCTTGAAGCGCCTAACTGTCCCAGCGGCGTCATGGACCTGGTGTTGATGCCCGATCAGATGATGCTGCAAATCCATGAATCCATCGGGCACCCCCTGGAGTTGGATCGTATTTTGGGTGACGAGCGCAATTACGCCGGTTGGAGCTTTGTGAAAGCCGAAGACTTTGGGCGTTTGCGTTATGGATCGGAACTGATGAACATTTCCTTCGATCCCTCCCGTGCCCATGAATTTGCCAGCTACGCGTTTGACGATAGTGGCAACCCGGCCAGCAAACAAATGTTGATTGAAGGCGGGATATTAAAGCGCGGCCTGGGCTCGCTGGAGTCGCAACAGCGCTCGGGTATTGAGGGCGTAGCGAATTCCCGATCGGCCTCGTGGAACCGTGCCCCCATTGACCGCATGGCCAATATCAATCTGGAGCCAGGCGATAGCACTTTGGAGGAGTTAATCGGCCAAGTGCAGCACGGCATATTGATGCATACCAACCGGTCTTGGTCGATTGATGATTACCGCAATAAATTTCAGTTTGGATGCGAGTACGGCCAATTGATCGAGCATGGGCGCTTAGGCGCCGTGGTGCGCAACCCCAATTACCGGGGTGTCAGCATCGATTTTTGGAACCGCCTGGCAGGGGTAGGCCGCGATGATGAGGTCCACGGCACGCCTTATTGCGGCAAGGGTGAACCCAGCCAGGTGATACGGGTCGGGCACGCGTCGCCCCCGTGCTTGTTCCGCGGCGTGGAAGTGTTTGGAGGTCAGGCATGAACCCCCTGGATTTTTCCAAGCAAACCAGCCTGCTGTTGGATGCAATGTGTGAACGGCTTTTTGCGAACTTGCGCCCGGGCGAAGATGTCACCGTCAGTTTGGAAGCAGAGGAAACCCTGTACCTGCGCTTGAACAATAACCGGGTCAGGCAAAACACCGACGTGACGCAACGCGTATTGCAGATAAGGTACCAAGGCGGCGGTCGTACCATTGACCATGGCATGAATTTGAGCGGCCAGGTCGATACGGATTGCCGCAGCATTGACGCTGTCCTCGAACGCTGCCGCCTCGATGCCGCGGTATTGCCGCAGGACCCTTTCCAGGTGCCAGTGCAAAACCATGGCAGCAGCCGTGAGGTGTTTAGGGGCCAGCTCCTGGCGCCCCAAGCACTCATACCGGCCATCGTGGAGCCGGCCGGTGGCTGTGATCTGGTGGGGTTTTATGCTGGAGGCGTGGTCATCAGTGCCAACCGTAATTCAAAGGGGCAAAACCATTGGTTTGAAACCGAAAATTTCTTCTTTGATTATTCTCTTTACAACGGACCACAGGCCGTCAAAAGCGTTTATGCGGCTGCATCATGGAATGCCCCTGACTGGACCACTAACCTAGAGCGTAGCAAGGCCTCGCTGCACTTGCTCAAGCGCCCCATGCAATCGGTCCAGCCTGGCGCCTATCGCAGCTATTTTGCGCCGGCGGCCTTTGCCGATTTACTGGGGATGATGTCCTGGGGTGCTATGTCTGCAGCGGCCTGGAAGCAGGGCCGTAGTCCTTTCAAAAAGTTGATGGAAAAAGAACTGCAGCTCTCGCCCCTGCTTTCGGTGTCTGAAAACTTCGGCATGGGCTTGACGCCGCGCTTTAATGATCTGGGTGAAGTTGCGCCCCAGTGTTTGGGCTTGATCGAGGCCGGAACTTTGAGTAATTTGCTGGTGAGTTCGCGCAGTGCCAAGGAATACGGATTGCAAGCTAACGGTGCCTCAGGTCACGAATCACCGCGCGCCCTGGATGTTGCAGTGGGTAGCTTGGCCGACCAGGATGTTTTGGGCGCCTTGGGCACCGGCCTGTATCTTTCGAATTTGCATTATTTGAACTGGAGCGATCCGGTATCGGCGCGTGTTACCGGCATGACCCGCTATGCCTGCTTTTGGGTAGAAGGCGGTGAGATCGTCGGGCCAATCAACAACCTGCGCTGGGATGAAAGCCTCTACAACGCCCTGGGACCACAATTGCTGGCACTGGGAAATCAGGCCGAAGTTTCCCCTGAAGTCGGCACCTATTCAAAACGTTCCCCTGGCGGGGTGCGCGCACCGGGCGCCTTGATCGACGCCTTTCATTTCACTTTGTGATCA
>CANNEW010000249.1 GCA_947503685.1 Comamonadaceae bacterium
GTGCCCTGCGGCTCCACCCAGGTCGAGCGCCGCGCTATCCGTGAATCGGCCCTGGGCGCCGGTGCCAGCGATGTGTACCTGATTGAAGAACCCATGGCTGCAGCCATCGGCGCCGGGCTGCCGGTCTCTGAAGCCTGCGGCTCCATGGTGGTGGACATCGGCGGCGGCACCACCGAAGTGGGCGTCATCTCGCTAGGCGGCATGGTTTACAAAGGAAGCGTGCGCGTGGGCGGTGACAAGTTTGATGAGGCCATCATCAACTACATCCGTCGCAATTACGGCATGCTGATCGGCGAGCCCACGGCCGAAGCCATCAAAAAACAAATCGGCTCGGCCTTCCCCGGCTCTGAAGTCAAGGAAATGGAAGTGCGTGGCCGCAATCTGTCTGAAGGCGTGCCCCGCTCCTTCACCATTTCTTCCAATGAAATTTTGGAAGCGCTGACCGACCCGCTCAACAACATCGTTTCGGCAGTGAAAAATGCGCTGGAACAAACCCCGCCCGAGCTGGGCGCCGATATTGCTGACCGGGGCATGATGCTCACCGGCGGCGGCGCGCTCTTGCGCGACCTGGATCGCTTGCTCGCTGAAGAAACCGGCCTGCCGGTGCTGGTAGCCGAAGACCCCTTGACTTGTGTGGTGCGCGGTTGCGGCATTGCACTGGAACAAATGGAACGTTTGGGCTCTATTTTTACCCACGAGTAAGCGCCGGACGCAGCGATGGCACTGGCTTCGCTGGGCAGAGACCCTCCTCCGTTTTTCCGCCAAGGCCCTTCGGCCTTGTCGCGTTTGGTGGCGTTCAGTGCTATGGCGCTTTTGCTGATGGTGGCCGATGCGCGGTTTCACATGGTGCAGCCCTTGCGCGCCAGCATTGCTACCGCGCTCTACCCGTTGCAATGGCTGGTGCTGCAACCTTTGGTTTTATCGCGGCAGGCCAATGCGCGCATGGACGGCATGTTCGTCAATGAAATCGCGCTGCGCCAATTGCGCCAGCAGCTGGCCGAGCAGCGCCAGCGCGCCCAGCAAACCGAACAGCTGACGCTGGAAAATCAACGTTTGCGCGGCATTTTGAATTTGCAAGAGCGCCAATTGCCCGGCACGCTTGCCGCCCAGGTGGTGTACGACGCTGCCGACCCCTACACCCGTAAAGTGGTGCTGGACAAGGGTGAGCGCCAGGGTGTGCATCTGGCCTCGCCGGTGATTGATGAGTTTGGCGTGATCGGCCAGGTGACGCGCGTCTTTCCCCTGTCCAGCGAGGTGACGCTGATTACCGACCGCGACCAGGCGATTCCGGTACTCAATGTGCGCACCGGTGCACGCGGTGTGGCCTATGGTGAAACCACCCGCAATGCCGATGCGCTGGAACTGCGCTTTATGGCCGCCAATGCGGATGTGGCGGTTGGCGATGTGCTCACCACCAGCGGTGTCGATGGCGTCTATCCGCCGGGCTTGCCGGTGGCCCGTGTGGACAAAGTGGAGCGGCGTACCGAAGCGGTGTTTGCGCGTATCGAATGCGTGCCTATCGCCATGGTCGCGGGCACCCGCCATGTGTTGGTGCTGCAACCCGCCGCGCAGGCCGCCGTGGCACGACCGCCTCCTGAGCCCGAGCACAAGCCTGTGCGAAGCGGAGGCCGCCGATGATCATGCGCCCGGGTCAACGCCTGCTTATGCCGGTGAACCCCGCTTTTTTATGGCTGAGCCTGCTATTGGCTTTTTCTGCCAACATGCTGGGCAATATGCTGTTGTGGGGCCGCGCCGCCTGGGCGCCTGATGTGCTGTCCATCGTGCTGGTTTTTTGGACGGTACACCAGACCATGCGGGTGGGTATCGCCGCCGCATTTGTGTTCGGCTTGATGCTCGATGTGTACCAGGGGGGCTTGCTCGGGCAGCACGCCATGGCCTACACGGTGCTGAGCTACTTTGCGATCATGGTGCACCGCCGCTTATTGTGGTTCAGTTTGCGTGAGCAAACCATGCAAGTACTGCCCTTGTTTGCGTTAGTGCACACGGTGGAGCTACTTCTCAACGCCATGATTGGCGGCAATTTTCCGGGCTGGTGGGTGCTGATGGCACCGGTAGGTGAGGCACTGCTGTGGCCGGTAATCAGCTCGATGCTGCTGGCGCCGCAGCGCCGCGCGCCGGACCCGGACGACAACCGTCCGCTCTAGATAAAGCGCCCCATGGACTTGCGTAATATCGATCACGACTTGCACCGCTTTCGGCAGCGCATTTTTGTGTTCACGATACTGGTCTTAGTGTGCTTTGTGCTGTTGCTGCTGCGCTTGATGTATTTGCAGTTATGGCGCCACGACGACTTGCTGGCGCAGGCCGAAAGCAACCGTACCGCTATCGTGCCTATCGTGCCCAACCGGGGCTTGATTCAGGACCGCAACGGCATTGTGCTGGCGAGCAATTATTCGGCTTATACGCTTGAAATAACGCCTTCTAAAACCAATGGGCTCGAAGCAACCATAGACGCTTTATCCGAGGTCATTGAAGTGACACCGCGCGACCGCCGCCGCTTCAAAAAACTACTCGACGAGTCCAAGACCTTTGAGTCTCTGCCTTTGCGCAATCGCTTGACCGATGTCGAGGTGGCACGCTTTGCAGCCCAGCGTTTTCGTTTTCCTGGCGTAGAGATCAAGGCCCGCTTGTTTCGCAATTACCCCTACGGAGAATTGGCCAGCCATGTGATCGGCTACATCGGACGCATCAACCAAAGCGAAAAAGAAAAAATTGAAGACGACGATGACCAGGCCAATTACCGAGGCACCGAATACATCGGCAAGCTCGGCGTCGAGCAAAGTTTTGAGCGCCAGTTGCACGGCATTACCGGCGTCGAACATATTGAAACCTCGGCCGGCGGACGGGCTACGCGGCGGCTGAGTAGCAGCAAAGCCACGCCAGGCGATACGGTGGTTTTGACCATCGACATCAAGCTACAGCAGTTGGTGGAGAGCATGTTTGGCGCGCGGCGCGGCGCGCTGGTGGCTATCAACCCGCAAAACGGCGATGTGTTGGCCTTTGTCAGCAAACCTACTTTTGATTCGAATCTATTTGTCGAAGGTATCGACCAGGACAGCTGGCAAATGCTCAATGGATCGCCGGACAAGCCCTTGCTCAACCGCGCTTTGCGCGGCACCTATCCGCCAGGTTCGACCTACAAACCCTTTATGGCGCTGGCTGCGCTGGAGACCGGCACGCGCAAACCCAACACCTTGATCAACGACCCGGGCTTTTATATGTTTGGCGGCCACCGCTTTGGCAGCCCGGAAAATGAACGTGGCGGCATCATGGACATGCGCCGGGCGATTGTGGAGTCGAGCAACGCCTATTTTTATTCGCTGGCTAACGAGTTGGGCGTGGACACGATGCACGACTTTATGAAGCCCTTGGGCTTTGGCCAGACTACCGGTATCGATGTGCTGGGCGAAGTGCGAGGTGTGCTGCCCAGCCAGGAATGGAAGCGGCGCTATTACAGCAAGCCCGAACTCCAAAAATGGTATGCGGGTGAGACGATTTCTCTGGGCATAGGCCAAGGCTACAACAGCTTTACCATGCTGCAGCTGGCGCAGGCCACGGCCGCTGTGGCCAACAAAGGAATCAAATACACCCCGCGTCTGGTGCTGGCCACCGAAGACGCCAGCAAGCATGCGCGCATCGAACGCCCGGCCCCACCCCCCCAAGACCTGAAGCTTTCACCCGAAAACATCCATGTGATTGTTCAGGCCATGGTCGGCGTGACCCAGGAAGGCACCTCGGCGCGTGCGTTTGCCGGGGCTGGCTACTTGAGCGGCGGCAAAACCGGCACGGCCCAGGCGGTGAGCCTAGCCAAGAACGAAAAATACAATGCGGCGCGCATGGATGAGCAGCAACGTGACCATTCCTTGTATATCGCATTTGCGCCCGCTGAGGACCCGAAAATCGCGTTGGCCGTGATTGTGGAAAACGCGGGCTTCGGATCCACATCGGCAGCGCCGATTGCCAGGCGCGTGTTTGATTACTGGCTGTTGCAGCACTACCCCAATGACGAGGACTTGGCCGCCGTGCGCAAAGGCCAGGCCACCGCACCCATTGGCAAACCGCGCACGGTGGCCGAGGTCAGCTGGCCGCCGCCTTTGCAAACCGCTGAGCCGCCAGGCTTGGTCGTAAAACCCTA
>CANNEW010000250.1 GCA_947503685.1 Comamonadaceae bacterium
AGCGCCGCCATCTCGGTCGGCGCGGGTATGCCCGCGCAGGGCACCGAACTGCCAGACAGTGGCAACCCGCAAGCGGCCCAGGCCCTGGCCCAAACTGCCGCGACCTCTTTAATACAGCTAGCGCTTACTGCTACCCAAGCGGGTGCCGTGGCGGGTGAAAACTGGCTAGGGCAGCGCATCCCGGTCACTGGGACTGCTGATGCAGCCGATGCCTTCAAGTCCCGTGCGAGCGCTGTGGTGTTAGGCGGGACATCGGAAATGCCCGCCCTACCGGCCCTGGCTGCGGAAACCTTAAACCCCTGGAGCGCCCTGCATGCGCTGCGCCATCGCGGCCTGACCAACGAGGCGGCCACAGCGGCCGTGGGCAGCGCAAACCGGCTTGAGCTCCTAGGCACAGACAAAGCCCCCGCAGCCGCGGGCAGCGCAAACCGGCTTGAGCTCCTAGGCACAGACACAGCCCCCGCAGCCGCGGGCAGCGCAAACCGGCTTGAGCTCCTAGGCACAGACACAGCCCCCGCAGCCGTGGGCAGCGCAAACCGGCTTGAGCTGCAAGGCACGGAGGCGGCCCCGGTGGCCGTGGGCAGCGCAAACCTGCTCGAAGTACGCAGCACGCAGCTTGCCCCCTCAGCGCTGAGTCCGGACGCCCTGGCTGCCGCGGCCCTTGCCGCAGCCGTCCAAGCGGGTCTGGGCATGGCGGCGTTGCAGCAAGCCACCGAGCTAGGCGAGTCCGCTGTGACCCTGACCAGTCTGAGCATCGAAAAATCTGGCAGCAGCCCAGCGGCCAGCCTGATCGAAGCCAAGGCGGCAGTCCTTGCAGGCGCGCAAGTAATCAGCCAGACCAGCGCGCCCCTGATCGCGGTCGCAGCCGAAGAAGAAGTACCCACACAGCCGCAAGTTGACTTGCAAATCCGCCTCTTGCCGCCAGACCAGGCCATTACCCAGCGCCTGGCCCAGATGGCAGGCAAATCCAAGGCGATTGATTGGTCGGCCTTGCTGGCCGGGCAAAAAGTCTCCGATACGCTAGCGGGTCTGGCGCAAAGCCCTACGTCGGCCATGAGTGATACGCAAGCCAAATTGGTCGCGCAAATGCAAGCCAATGGCCAATTGCCCGATTCCGGCGACGAGGCACGCAATGCCCTGCTGGCCAAATTGCAAGTCCAAGCAGCAAGCGCCGGTACCGCCCCCGCTGGGCTCAGCGCGCAGCCACAGCTCGCTACCGGTATAGCGCCATTGGCTAGCGCCGCGCAGCCGCAGCTCGCTGCGGGTATGGCGCCATTGGCAAGCCAAAGCATAGGCGCCGCGACGGTGCTCCCGACGAAGGACACGACGCCATCCGCGCCAAGCACCCCGACCGCGCCAAGTGCCCTGGCCGCGCAAGGGGCCGGTGCCGCGCAAGCATTGCACCAAGCGCGTCCCCACAGCCTGTGGGAAAGTGTGCGCATCGAGGTGCCATCGGGACTGGTTCTTGAAGCGCTACAAGAACAACAGGCCCAAAAATCGGATGCTGAGCCGACCGTGCCGCTAAGCGCAGCGGCGGGCTCGGCAAGCAACCTGTCGCACAGCCTGGCCTCCGACAAAGCACAAGTCAGCACCCCCCAAGCCCTGGCCGAACAACGCGCTGCCCAGTACCAAGCGGTAGCCGACCAACTGGGCGAGGCCATGGCCAAGCGTCTGATGGCCCAAATTGAACGCGGCCAATGGAAGATGCAACTGCGCATGCAACCCGCTGCGCTGGGGCGCATCGATGTCGAACTGGACATGCACGCCAGGGGCCTGGATGCCACATTCACTTCGGACAATGCCGTAACCCGAGAATTGATGGCCCAAGGCTCGGCCCGCTTACGCGACACACTGACACAAACTGGCACAACAGTTGCTTCGGTTGTAGTAAATGGGGATTCAGGCCGTCAATCCGGCGGAAATTCGACACCCGGTCGAAAGTCCAAGGGAGAGCAAGCTGAAAAGAGCAACAAGTCCGATACCGCAGCCCCCGCAATTGCGGCCGCCAGGTCGGCCCAAGGGCAAGGCGATGGCCTCAATGTGTTGGCGTAAGCTTGGTCCCCACGCAGATAAGCATTTAAAGAACCCTGATTAAGAGGTAACTTATGGCAGACGCAGCAGCAGCAGCAGAACCGGAAGCGGAAGGCGAAGCCAAGCCCAAAAAGCCCATCGGGCTGATTATTGGCGTTATCGTCGGAATCATTGTGCTGATCGCCGGCACGGTGGTGGGTACGCTTTTGCTTGCCAAACAAACCGGATTTTTTGCGCCTCCGCCCAACCCAGAGGCCATGCTCGAAGGCGAAGCCGGCGATGGCCACGGTGAAAAAACGGCCGAGGGCCATGGCGACGATAAAAAAGCCGATGGACATGGTGCGCCTGCCGATGCGCATGGTGGTGACAAAAAGGGTGACGGCAAAGATGCCGGCGGCCCGCCCAAGTTAAATAAAAAATCCCCTGACAGCCCACGCTTTGAATACACCTACTTCCAGTTGGAACGTGAGTTTTTGGTCAATCTGACCGGCTCGAAAAAAGTCATGTCGGTGCAGATCGCCTTGATGACCCGCTACGACGAGCGCGTGATCGAGAACGTGAAAAAGCATGAGTTTGCGCTGCGCTCGGCCATCATGGACGCCATGCGCCAGACCACCGAGGCAGATCTCGCTAAACCCGATTTCCGGCGCGATCTGGCCAAAAAAGTCGCCGACGTGATGAACACGATATTGGAAAAATACGAGGACTTCGGCGGCGTCGAGGAAATCAATTTCACCAACTTTATCGTCCAGTAAAACACCGGCCTCACCGACAAAGCGCTTTGCACCATGGCCGATAACCTGCTTTCCGCCGACGAACTCTCTGCCTTGGCCGAAGGGGTCAATGACGGTTCGATTGCGGTGGATACTGGCTTTAATACCGCGGCGCGTGTCAAAAAGCACGACTTAGCCAGCGAAGACAGCAGCCTGGGCGTCAATGTCGGCTCGATCGACATGATTAACGAGCGCTTTATCCGCTTGTTCCGCCCGCAGCTCATGGATGTGTTGCGCACCAGCCCACGTATCAATCCGACCAAAGTGCAAATCGTTAAATTTGGCGACTACGTCAAAGACTTGCGTGCGCCGCTCTCGGTCAACGTTATCCGCATGAACCCGCTGCGCGGTTTCACGCTGGTGGTGATGGACCCGACGATTGTGTTTAGCTCGCTGGACAGCTTTTTTGGCGGATTCGGCAAAGGCACGCTGGGACATCTCGCGCCTGGTCGCCTGTTCACGCCGATGGAGACACGCATCATCAATATGATTTTGGACGTGACTTTCCGCAATCTGAAGGAAGCCTGGAGCCCGCTGATGCCAGTGGATTTCGAGTTCGTCAGCTCCGAAATCAACCCACAATTCGCGCAGATCGCCGACGAAAACGACCTCGTCATTTTGAGCCGCTTCGAAACGGAAACCGCCACCCAAAACGTCGGTTTCTTTGACGTGGTGCATCCCTATACCTCGCTCAAACCGGTGCGTGAATTGTTGCGCAGCCGGGTGCAGTCGGGGGATGGCAATGAAGACTCCGACCGCCAGTGGCGCGGCGAACTCGAAGATGCCGTGGGCGGCGCCTGCATGGAAGCACGCGTGGTACTGGGCTATATCAACTCCACCCTGCGCGTGGTCGAGTCCATGCAAGCGGGCGATATTTTGTATTTCAAGAAGCCCGAGTTTGCGGTACTTGAAGCCAATGAAATTCCGGCCTTTGACGTGCATGTGGGCACGCTGGGCGCCCAGGTGGCAGTTCAGGTCGAACGTGCCGTAGTCCCCGGCAAATCCTAACGTTTGAGGAAACACCCCATGACCGAAGCACTGACCGACGAGAGCTCCTCCAGCCACGACGCGGAAAACCAGATCAACCCCGAAGTCCTGCAAAACATCAGCGTGACGCTGAGTATTGAGGTAGGCCGCGCCATGATCAAAATCAAAGACCTGATGCGCTTGACCCAAGGCAGCGTGGTCGAGCTCGACCGCATTGCCGGCGAACCGCTGGATCTTTTAATCAACAACACCGTAGTCGCACAAGGCGAAGTGGTGCTGGTCAACGAGCGCTACGGCATCCGCCTGACGCGTGTGGTGCCGGCATCCGAACGGATGAAAAACCTGTA
>CANNEW010000251.1 GCA_947503685.1 Comamonadaceae bacterium
GAACTCTGGCCCTGGACCTATTTCAAAGAACCGTTTTTCTGCGCGTTACTGGCATTTAGCCTGAACACTGCTGCCTATACCGCCGAGATGCTGGCGGGCGCCATCCGCGAAACCAGCGCAGGCGAAATCGAAGCAGCTCAGGCTTACGGCATGGGGCCGGTGGCGATTTTGTGGCGCATTGTGCTGCCCAGCGCCATGCGCCGCACCCTGCCCGCCTATAGCAATGAGGTGGTGATGATGCTGCAAAGCACCAGCCTGGCCAGCGCCGTACCCAGCATGCTGGACGTGACCTCGGCAGCCAGCCGGGTGTATTCCAAGTATTACTTGCCGTTTGAGGCCTTTTTGTTTGCTGCGGGGATTTACCTGTTGGCCACCTTTGCGCTGGTAGGGATTTTCCGGCTGGCGGAGCGGCACTTTCTGGCGTATCTTGGGCCGCAAAAGACTTAAACACTGACGCTATGAAAGTCCAAAACCACCCACTTTTATCGCCCAGTCTGGGCATGCACAAGACGCTGACGAGTTTTCATTTCGGCCAGCCAGGCGCAGGCCCGAAGATTTACATCCAAGCCAGCCTGCATGCCGAAGAGCTACCGGGCATGTTGGCGGCCCACCATTTGCGCCCGCTGTTGGAGCGCTTGGACTCAGCCGGGCAGATTCAAGGACAGATCGTGCTAGTGCCCATGGCCAACCCGATTGGCGCTGCGCAACGCGTGCAGCACAAACCAGCGGGCCGCTTTGAACTGGACAGCGGCGAAAACTTCAACCGCCATTACCCAGACTTTGCGCGTCATATTGCAGACGAGGTGCTGCCTGCCCTGGGTAAAGATGCAGCGTCCAATGTTGCTTTAGTACGCCAAGCTATGGGGCGCTACCTGGCGCAATGGATGCCAAAAACCGAATTACACAGCCTGCGCCGTACCTTGCTGCAACTGTCTTTCGATGCGGACTATGTGCTGGACCTGCATTGCGACTGCGAAGCCGTTATGCACTTTTATTGCGAAGAATCCTGCTGGAGTGCATTAGCGCCACTGGCCCACCACCTGCAAAGTCAGGCGATTTTGCTGGCCAAAAACTCGGGGAGCCGCCCTTTTGACGAATGCTTATCCGGCGTGTGGTGGCGCCTCGCCGAGATGATCGCAGCGCGCGGACTGGATGCGCCGCTGCCACAGAGTTGCCACAGCACCACTATCGAGCTGCGCGGAGAAGCGCAGGTGCAGCATGAACTGGCTGCACAAGATGCCGCTGCGATAGCTGACTTTTTGCGCGGCCTGGGCGTGCTGCGCGATGCGCCGGCGGCAACCGTGCCCGCACCGGCCTGCCAAGCCACGCCTTTGTCTGGCTCTGAAACTCTGTATGCCAGCTCTCCCGGCTTGGTGGTGTTTGCCGCCAGTCCGGGAGATACGCTCAAAGTCGGCGATCTGGTGGCCGAGGTCATTGACCCAATTGCGAACCAAAGCGAGCGCGTTTGCGCCGGGGTGGACGGCGTGCTGTATGCCCGCGTACGCGAGCGCTATGTCACCACCGGCTGTGAGTTAGCGAAGATTGCAGGCGCAGTGCCTTTCAAGACCGGCGAACTGCTGGGCGCCTGAACCACCCGAGCACGCTGACCTAACTTCCCACCAAGCCTTTATGAACGCCGTCATCCGCAAACTGCAAATCGAAGATATCCATAAGCGCTTTGGCAGCAATGAGGTCTTGCGCGGCGTGTCGCTGTCGGCGAATGCGGGCGATGTGATTGCCATTATTGGCAGTTCGGGCTCGGGCAAAAGCACGCTGCTACGCTGCATCAATATGCTGGAGCGGCCTAACGCCGGAGGCATTACCGTGGCCGGCGAAGCGCTGACGCTGGTGCCGGACAAAAACGGCGAGCTCATGGCACAGGACCCCAAACAGTTGCAGCGCCTGCGCACCAAGCTGGCGATGGTGTTTCAGCATTTCAATTTGTGGGCGCATATGACGGTGCTCCAAAACATCATCGAAGCGCCAGTGAATGTGCTGGGTATCAGCCGCGCGCAAGCGGTGGAGACGGCGCGCAAATATTTGCAGCGCGTGGACCTGCAAGGCATGGAAGACCGCTTTCCCGCGCACCTGAGCGGTGGCCAGCAGCAGCGCGTAGCCATAGCGCGGGCGCTGGCGGTGGAGCCCGAGGTGATGCTGTTTGACGAACCCACCAGCGCCTTAGACCCGGAGCTGGTGACCGAGGTGCTGCGCGTCATGCAAACCTTGGCGCAGGAAGGCCGTACTATGGTCGTGGTGACCCATGAAATGGGCTTTGCCCGCGAAGTGGCCAACCAACTGATCTTTCTGCACAAAGGGCAGATTGAGGAACAGGGCGTGCCGCGCGAGGTATTGGCAAACCCGAAAAGCGAGCGCCTGGCGCAGTTTTTGTCGGGCAGCTTGAAGTAATTGCCTTAGCCGGGGCATTGTTCTGCCTTAAGGAGTTAGCAGGGGTAGCCTGCGCATTAGTGCTTCTGAAGTTGCCGGGCAACTGCCTATTTAAGCGGCTTTGCCAATCGTACGATCAGCAAAAATGGCCGTCGGTGTCAGCTGGAAGCACTTTGAATATACATCCCCTTTATTGATGGTGCAGCCGCATAATGCCCCGGGCGGCACGATTTACGGCGTCCTGTTATTTTCCCTTTTAACTTTCATTTAATCGATCGGAGAAATCATGGACCAGTATCAAACACTATCGCTCTTAAACCTAGCAATGATTCAAAATGGAATTTTTTCGCTTGGCGTATTTTTTATCCTTTGGGTAGCATTACGTATGGCCGTACAAGTGCGTGGGGAAAGTAGCACCGTACTAGCAAAAGTATTGACCACTTTATTTGGGCTGATGGTGGTGCTGTTTGGATTGCAGGTATTTGCCAATCGCGCCTACTCGATCGCTACCTCAGCCAAAAGCCTTGCCACCATCAAAGCATCTGGGCAGGCCTTAAGTACGCAAGCTGAATCATTTTTGGCTGGTCCTTATGGTAGCGTGCCGACGGAGCTGCAATTCAGCCTGTTTTCACAAACGTCAAGCGTTGCTTGGTGGGCGGTCGTAACTGTCATTTTGCTAGGCACTATTTGGATGCCAGTGAAGAAATAATTGCTTCCATAGTTGAAATCCAAGGCGGCTATCCACACAGCGCAAACGCCTTGGCCTCTCTATATGCACTTACACATAGCCAAGGCGGGTAAAGCCGTTGGCAAATACAAAGCACCCAACGCTTAAGGCCGACTATCTGTCGCTAGGTGATGCTGCACGGAGCCTCGGTGGCTGCCAATTTCACGTTGGAAACTTGCTATACTCGGCCGCTGTGGACGCCTAAAATTGGCTTTGCTAGAAAAAAATCCTGCAATGCCGTGTGGCAGTGAAAACCGAACACATTCCTCGATAGCTCAGTCGGTAGAGCGCCGGACTGTTAAGTCCGCAGAAATACAAAAATACCCGTTTTTAATATTAAAAATACCTTGTAAATCAAGCATTTACAGGGTCTTTCTTACGTGTATTACCAATTACACGGTTATTACACGAATAGTCCGTGGTTCTCTCGTAATGTGGAAAGTTGCAATATGCAACAAATTGGGCAACCCAAGTGAAAACTTTACTGCCCGCCGACACCTGGACGCGGAGTCGAACCTTTCACTTTGAGTGTCCGTCGACTACGCCCTTTTGTTGATCAACTGCTCGCGATCACCAGCGTTTCACAAGTCCGTCCACTTTGGCGGGACTCTCCTGCTGCTCGGTTGCCCAATCATCTGAATCGAAACTAAATTTATGTGATCGCCTGGCTCGGCTCAGCGGCGCACAAACGAGTAGCGCCATTGATACCCTTGGCCACTTTTGGGGAATCACATGACATACGACACTCAACTAGCGCCCGGCACTTATCTGAATACAAAGATCATCAAGCGCGTGAACGTTGGCGGTATCGAATTTGACGAAAAATTTTTATCAGAATTGGTCGCAAATCACCTTAAAGACTTTAAAGCTAAAGGAAGACCAAAGTTCTCTGACGCTTACAGCATTTACATGGCTGAGAACCCTTCTGCCAAGCGGCGCAAGTTCAAGCTCAATGCCAGGCAGTATTTCAACGAGTTCACCGG
>CANNEW010000252.1 GCA_947503685.1 Comamonadaceae bacterium
CTGCGCCCAGAAAAGGGCGCGTGTCGCGCCGAGTCAAAAGCTTTCCAATTGCTCCGCGCGTCACCTTGCGCCCCGATGAAAAGGCGCAAAACTGGTTACTTAATATTTCTGCCAGCGACCGCCTGGGCCTGCTCTACTCCATTGCCCGCGTGCTGGCGCAGCACCATATCGTGGTGCAACTGGCCAAAGTCGCTACATTGGGCGAGCGCGTGGAAGATACTTTTTTGATTCACGGCGCGCCTTTGCAGCACAATAAAACCCAAATTGCCATCGAGACCGAGTTACTCGAAGCGCTGGCGTCCTGACCCTGTACGGACGGGACGGCAAGTAGCAGCGGCTTGGCAAGGCTTGTTTATTTCACAGAAGGCACCGCTATGCAAACCCGTTTTCCAGTTCCACAAGGCGCACTGACCCGCCGCCACCTGATGGCCGCGGGGGCCGCCAGCGCCATCAGCTACAGCCTGCCGGCCCCTGCGCAAAGCAAAACCGTTTTGCGTATTTCATCGCCTGCGGTGCCCGACGACTGGCACGCCAAGATGTGGGGCGTGTTCAAAGACCACTTGGACAAAAGCGCACCGGGCGAGTTTGATGTGCAGATCCATCTGAACGCCAGTTTGTTCAAGCAAGGCGCAGAACCCGCCGCCATGGCACGCGGCAACCTGGAACTGACGACGGTCTCAGCCGCCGATATTGCCAAAATAGTGCCCGAATTTTCCATCTTCACCGCCGGCTATGTGGTGCGTGACCCGGCCCAGCAGCAAAAGATTTTTAACGGGCCCATCGGCGCAGAACTCTTCAAAAGCATGTCCGACAAAATGGACATCAGCGCCTTGTCCACTTGCTACCTGGGTACCCGCCAGCTTAATTTGCGCGAAGTGCGCACGGTGCGTACGCCGTCTGACCTCAAAGGCATCAAGTTACGCATGCCCGGCTCCAAAGACTGGTTGTTTTTGGGCGAAGCCCTAGGCGCTACGGCAACGCCGCTGGCCTTTGGAGAGGTGTATATGGGCCTCAAATCCGGGACGATTGACGCGCAGGACAACCCGCTTCCCACCGTCAAAGCCGCTAAGTTTTATGAAGTCACCAAACAAATCGTGCTGACCAGCCATTTGGTCGATGGGCTGTTTATCGCCATTTCCAACAAAGCCCTGCAAGCACTTAGCCCGGCGCAGCGCAGCAAGGTGCAAGCGGCAGCGCAAGCGGCAGCGGCATTCAACAACGAAAACCGCCTGAAAGAAGAATCGCAATTGGTGGAGTTTTTCAAGAAAGAGGGCTTGCAGGTCAGCACGCCCGACCTCGCTGCCTTTCACAAGACCGTGCAAGCGGCCTACCAGAGCGCCGATTACGGCAAGACCTGGCCGGCCGGTCTTTTGGAGCGCATCAATGCGGTGCGCTAAGGCCTTGACCGCGATATGAAGGCCTGGCCGCTTAAGGCCGCTCAGGCGCTGGGCGGCTTCTTGTTTATCGCCCTGTTTGTGGTCTTCGTGGTGCAAATCACCGCGCGCTTTGCTTTTAATAAACCCCTGGCCTGGAGCGACGAAGCGGCAGTCATTTTGTATGTCTGGATCATTTTGTGGGCCGCAGCCACCATGGTGCCGCAAGGCGAGCATGTGGCTTTTGACTTGGTTTGGAATGTGGCCAATGCAAGATGGCGCCGGATCTTGCAAATCCTTGGCAATGCAGTGGTAGGCGGCCTTGCGCTGGCCGCGCTACCGGCCAGTTGGGACTATGTGCGCTTTATGGCGCGCGAGGGAACTCCTGTACTAGGCGTGCCGCTGATGGCGGTCTATCTGCCCTTTATCGTCTTGCTGCTGGCCATGGTCGTGCGCAGTCTGGTGCAGATCGTACAGGCGCTGCGCGGCCCAGTCGATGTCTCCCGCGGCGATGGCGGCGGGCCAACACCATGAGCCAGCCTTTGACCCTGTTGGTGGCCGTGATGGTAGGCAGCATGCTGATGCGCATGCCCATAGGCTTTGGCATGCTGGCTGGCGGCATCGCCTACCTGCTGGCCAAAGGGCAAGACCTTGGGCTGGTCGCCGAGCAAGTGTGCAACGGCCTGTACAACAACTATGTACTGCTTTCGGTGCCCATGTTTGTGTTTGCCGCCAACCTCATGAACGCGGGCACGGTGAGTGAACGCATTTTTGATTTCTGCCGCATTCTGGTAGGTCGTATGCGCGGCGGCCTGGCGCAGGTGGATATTGTGGTGAGTGTGATTTTTTCCGGCATGAGTGGCAGCGCGATTGCCGACGCCGCTGGGCCGGGCTTGGTCACCATCCGCGAAATGCTGAAAAAGCCCGAGTACACGCCCGGCTTTGCCGGTGCGGTGGTAATGGCCAGCGCCACGCTAGGCCCCATCATCCCGCCCAGCATCCCGATGGTGATTTACGCCCTGGTCTCCGGCACCTCGGTCGGGGCTTTGTTTTTGGGCGGCGTGGTGCCCGGCGTGTGCATGGCTTTGCTGATGATGCTGGTCGTCCACATCATCGCCACGCGGCGCAATATGCCGCGCGAAGCGCCGGTGCCCTTGCGCCAGTGGCCGCAGATTTTTTTCCGGGGCGCCCTGCCCTTGTCTATGCCGCTGGTGCTGCTGGGCGGTATTTACAGTGGCGCATTTACACCCACCGAAGCGGCTGCGGTTGCCGCCTTGCACGCGCTGGTGCTAGCGGCGCTGGTATTTCGCGCCTTAAGCTGGCACAGCTTCTGGGCCGTGGTGCTGGAGTCCACGCGCAGCAGCGCAGTCATTACCCTGATACTGGCTGGCTCCTTCATCCTGAACTATGCCTTCACGGCGGAAGGCGTGCCCCAGGCGATGGCGCATGGGGTCGAAGGCATGCAACTGTCGTCCCTGCAGTTTTTGCTCTTCGTCAACCTATTGTTTTTAGTGCTGGGCTGTTTTTTAGACGTATCCGTGTTGTTGCTGGTGTTTGTGCCCATGCTGCTGCCGGCGGTCAACTTGTTGGGTATCGACCTGGTGCACTTTGGCGTGCTGGTCGTGCTCAATATGATGATCGGCCTGATTCATCCCCCCTTTGGCATGCTGCTGTTTGTCATCAAAGCGCTCACTGGCATACCGATTAGCGCGATGATGAAAGAAGGCTGGCCGTTTTTACTGATGCTGCTGGCACTACTTTTGGCCATCACCGTCTTCCCGCAAATCGTGCTCTGGCTGCCCCAGACCATGGGCTACGGAGTGCGCTAGGCGCAAGCGCATAGCCAGCTTATTTTTTATCCAGCGCCACCTGAACTTTGCGGGTAATGCGCCATACGCTCCACAGCACGATTGGCACTGAGGCCCCCACGGCTACCTCCAGGTTGATGGGCACGCCCGCCGCAATCAGGGCTTTGACGGCGTAGTGCAGCAGGCTCACCACGTAATACGAAATAGCCGCGATCGACAAGCCTTCCACCGTGGTTTGCAAGCGCAGTTGCAATTCCTGCCCGCGGGTCAGCTTTTCCAGCAATTGCTGGTTTTGCAATTCAGTGGCAATGTCCACCCGGGTGCGCAGCAAGGCACTGGTGCGGGACACGCGTTCGGACAAGGTCGCTAAGCGCTGGGCGGTTGCCGCCACGGTCGCCATAGCCGGCGACAGGCGGCGCTGCATAAATTCGCCAATCGTCTGGGTGCCGGGCATGACTTTTTCGCGCAACTCGGCAATGCGCTGCACTACCAGGTTGTTATAAGCCTGGGTCGCCGAAAACCGGTAACTGTGAATGGCCACATACCGCTCCACCCGCGCCGCCAGCGCTACCAATTGGTCCAGCAATTGCTGGTCGCTGGCGGTATTGCCTTCCAGCCGGGCGGTGATGTCGGCCAGTGCGGTCTCGGCCTGTGCCAGTTCCGGCCCTAGGTCTTTGACAACGGGTAAGCCGCGCAGCGCCATCAGGCGGTAGGTTTCTAGCTCCAGCAAGCGCTGCGAAATCCGCCCGGCACGCGCCTGGCTGGTGCCCAGCGGCGCCACCACCAGCATGCGTTCAAAGCCGTCAGCGCCGATCTTGAATTCGGTGTAAGCCGCCGAATGGCCGTGGCCCAGTTGCGAGCCCACGATGTCCGAGCCGGCTAACCATTGCTGGGCCAATTCCATCAA
>CANNEW010000253.1 GCA_947503685.1 Comamonadaceae bacterium
TTTCGCGGAAGATGGCCGGGTCCGTGGTTTCATGGCGAAAGGCTTGCGTCACGCGGGTTTGCAGTTTGTCCTGGCAATAGGACGCGGCGGCATCGCGCACCATGCGCTCTTCGTCGCTGAGCTGTGCATCCAGCAAAAACGGGTCGTTCCAAAGAAAAGTGGCATGTGCCATGCGGGCTCCAAAAGGGTATAGACCCGATGCTAACGGGCAGCTAGAGAACGGAATTATCCCTTGGCGACTTATTGCAGGCTGATCTTGCCGTACCAGGCCTGGGTTTGGCTATGGGTGTTGTCGCTGTCGGTCATGATGCCTATGCCCACTAGATTGCCTGGGGCTTCGCCAAAGGCTGCTTCGAAATCCGCGCGGATGTCGCGCTCGTAGTTGCGCCATTGGCGCAGTCCTTGGCCGCCCGATTCGATGACGATTTTGCGTATTCGGTCGGTGCGCGCGTTGTGGATGATGCTGCCCACTGGGCGCTTGTTACACCAGACGTACATCAAAGTCGCATAAGGCATTTCTTTGCCGGTCACCAAACGCGTGAGTTCATTGAGTGCCGCGTCTTTGGCCGAGAAGTTGGCCCGGTCCCCTTCAAAGGCCAGCACCAGACGCACCGGCGAGTCATCGCCCTGACGTGTCCCCAAGTCTGATTCTTCTATGAGGGCGGGCACCAGCCAGGAGAAACGCACTTGCCCAAGGTCTTTGGGATTGATATTTAAAGCGGTGCGCAACATACTGGCCGAGGAATTGGCCTGCGCCCGCAAGGCGCTGCGCAGGCCCTGGGCATCAACTGGCGCTTGGCGGTCCAAGGTGTAGCGCGTGGGCTCTTTATTGGGGAATTGCATACCTTCCCAATGGCTTATGGCAGAGCTGTCCCAGCTGTTGCGTTCTGGTGCATCTGTGGATTGCCCCGCCATCCTTTGGGGCGTGGCACATCCGGCCAGCAGTCCCAGCAGGGCCGTTGCCACCAAGGCCTGGATTAGGCCTTTGGCGATGGATGGGTGGATGAACCGGAAAGGCGCGAGTACCGCCATATTTCCAAAGACGGCACCAAAAAGGGCCGCAAAATCAGAGGTGCACCATTGTTGCGCATCCCTGTGACAGAGGCAAGCTCAGCGTAGCGGCATGCTCAGGCTCAGGCCCAGCATCCAGTTTTGGGGCATCGCGGGTTCATAGCTTTGGGGAGGGTTCGCGGTTTGGTTGACCAGAACGGAGCCAACGTAGCGCGCATCACTGAGGTTATTAAGGCGCCCGTACAGGGTCACAAGCCCCTGATTCCAGGCCCAGCGCTGGCTGAGCGCCAGATTGAAAACGCTGCGTCCATCGGCAGACTCGGTGTTCAGGTCATTGGCAAAAATGCGCCCCGCTTGCTGCCACTCCAATGCCAGGCGCGTGCCTAGCGCCGACTTGTTTTTGGCATCGAAAGCTTCGCTAGACCATGCAATTTCCGCGAAGGTAGAGCTGTCAGGGATGCCCGGTATTTTGTTGCCTGTGGGTATCGCCGTGCCTGCGTTAAACGCTTGCGAATACTTTGCATCTATGGCAGATGCCGAAATATTGGCTGAAATATGGTCGCTTAGCTGCGTGCGTGCTGCAATCTCCCAGCCAGTACGCGATGTGCCGGGGGCGTTTTGAAAGGAGGTTCTGCCCGCGTTGCTCAAAAGTACCACGATCTCATCTCTGGTATCAATTTGATACAAAGCAAGGTCAACACGGGAATTGCGGTCGGGCACCCACTTGGCGCCTATTTCATAGTGTTTGCTGCTTGCGGCCTTGACATCGGTGTTAAAGCTATTGACGAACGTCGCTGTCGTTTTTCCTGAGTAGGCCATTTCCGCCAAGGTAGGGCTCTCGAAGCCTTGACCGTAATTGGCATAAATATTCAAGGCCGCGTTTGCATGCCAGGTTAGGCCCAACACGGGACTCGTGGCGCTGAAACTAGCGGTGCCTGAGCCATCTTTGTCAGTGCTTGTCGCAGGAATGTAGTCTTTGCTGTTAAAACTAACATTGCTTTGGCGCAAACCTCCTACTAGAGAAAATTGCTCCGATACGTGGGCAGTTGCTTGCACAAAAAAGTCGTTGTTTTGCGCTTCGTTATCCTCGTCTCTTGTAAGCGGTCCGGGCTTTTTTTCACCTAGCAAGCTCGCTCCCCCTTGTCTGCGCTCCGATGACTTGTCAAACTCATATCCCGCAGCCCATTCGACAGGGGTGCCCTGCCATTGGGCCCGTCCGTTGTACTGCAGGCCTGTGCCGTAATAGGTGCGGTTCAAGCCAACCCAAGTGGTGCTGGCCAGGTATTGCAAGTTTTCTCGCGTGCCGTAATAGGCGCGCGCCGTTAAAGCGTTATCCGCATCAACAGCATATTTGACGGACGAACCCAGTTGGTTCTGCAACACGACTTTGCGCGTAAATTTTTCAATCGAATTATTTCCCGCTTGCGTTGGGTCTGAGGTTAGTTGCGCGCGCGTCAAGCCCAGCGGGTCTTGCGCCAGCGGCATGTCAAAGCGGTTGAACACCACATTGACTTTGGTTTGCGCATTGGGCGCAAAGCTGAGCTTGCCGTTGAACTGGTTGCGCTCAGCCGCGCTATTGGCGCGGTAGCCGCTGGTAGAAAAAGTGCCGTAGTCAGCGACCAGGCCGTAGCCACCTACGGTGTCGGAAAACTGGTAGTCGGCCCGGCGCAAGCCATACGAGCCCAGGTAGTACTGGTATCCCACGGTAGGCTCTTTGGAGGCGTCCTTGGTGAAAGCCTGAATCACGCCGCCGGACGAATTTCCATACAGTTGCGCCAAGGGGCCGCGCAGTACCTCTAGGCGGTCGGTGGATGTCAGGCTGACGGAGGAGGACTGGCCCTGGCCATCGGGCGTGGTGGCCGGTATGCCATCGATCAGCAACCGGATGCCGCGTACGCCAAAGGCCGACCGGGCGCCAAAGCCGCGGATGGAGATCTGCAAATCCTGGGCATAGTTTTGGCGTTCGAGGATGGTCAGGCCCGGGGCGCGGACCAGCGATTCGGACAAATTAATCTGCGGGCCACCGCCCTCAATGGCCTGGCGGTCGATACGCTGGACAGCGGCGGGGGCATCAAAACTGCGCATTTCCGCGCGTGATGCGCTGATGACCACTTCCTCTAATTGCTGCGCATAGGCGGGTGCAAGTCCAAGGCTTGTGATAGCGGCCAGGCAATAGCCAGAGCGCAAAAGTTGAGGCATAAAGCACTGCTCCAAGTGGGGTGGGTGGCGGATGCAGACCGTCCGATAGGTCTGCCTGCTGCATTCATTTGCGCTAAATTCTAGGGTCGCTAGCTAAGAACCCGGGCTGAAAATTTTTTCAAATAAGGGCTGAATTAATGTATGGCCAGATTATCTTAAAACCGAGGGTTTCCACTATGGAAAAAACTTCCCTAAAAAGTAAAGTTGTTTCAGGCGCTGCCTGCTTGGCTTCTTCATGCGGGGTTAGGCGCTGCCGGGAACACTAGTTGTGACCGCCCCACCCGGCTTCTTTGCCAAATTGGAGACAATATGAATAACATCCTGCGCAAGTTAGTGCGTCGCTCAGCAACCTCTCTGGCAGTTGGTATGGCTTTCACCCTGGGGGTAGGCGGTGCCTTTGCCCAGGTTGGCTCCGATGCTGCAAACCTGCAAAAACTAGGCTCTTTTAAACGTACCGATACAGCACCTCCCAAGCGCATTGCGCAGGGCGGCGCCTATGCTGACAACCTGAAGAAGATGCTGGCCAACGTCAAGTTGCCCGATGGCTTCAAGATTGAGCTGTTTGCCATCGTGCCGGATGCCCGCTCTATCGCGGTCAGCCGTAACACGGCAGCGGTCTGGGTCAGCACCCGTAAGAACAATGTGTATTTCGCCAATGACCGCGACATGGATGGCGTGGCTGACACAGTAGAAGATTTCAGCCCCAGCGTGAAATTTGATATTCCCCACGGCCTGTGCTACACCGACGATGGCTTTATGTACGTGGTGGAGCGCAACCGCGTCATGATGTTCCCTGCGGTGGAATACTTCACCGAAGGTTCGGACACTGTAGCCTTTGCGGTGGTGAAGCAGGGCGACCTGATTCCAGCGG
>CANNEW010000254.1 GCA_947503685.1 Comamonadaceae bacterium
CTAGACAAGCGCCGCGCAACTGGCATTGAATGCACGATCGACGGCGTACTGCAAATGTTCAGTGCCGACAAGGAAGTCATCCTGTGCGCTGGCGCAGTTAATTCACCGCAGCTATTGCAGGTCTCGGGCGTGGGCGATGCGGCGCATTTGCAAAGCAAAGGGGTGCCGGTGCTGCACCATTTGCCGCGCGTCGGCCAGGGTTTGCAAGACCATTTGGCAGTGTCCTATTTTTTCAAATCCAAAGTGCCTACGCTGAACAACAGCCTGGGTCCCTGGTACGGCAAACTTTGGGCAGGCATGCGCTATCTGTGGGACCGCAAAGGCCCGCTGGGCATGAGCGTAAACCAGGCAGGCGCCTTTGTGCGCAGCCGCCCGGAGCTAGCCCGGCCCAACCTGCACCTTTACTTCAACCCCATTAGCTACACCGCAAGCAGCGCACCGGTGGGCAAGCGCTTCCAGTTGCAAAACCCAGACCCGTTCGCCGCCTTCCTCATCTCGTTTAACACCTGCCGCCCGACCAGCCGGGGCAGCGTGCTGATCACCTCGCCAGACCCGCTGGCCAAGCCGCGCATAGAAACCAACTTTCTGACCACCGCGCACGACCGGCAGGACATCCTGGATGGCTCGCGCCTTTTGCGCCGCCTTGCCGCTAGCGCGCCGCTGGCCGAGGTGATCAGTGCAGAACACCTGCCCGGCGCGCAGGTGCAAAGCGAAGAACAACTCTTTGCCGACTTCGGTCAGCGCGCCGGATCGGTCTACCACGCCTCCTGCACCTGCGCCATGGGGCCGGACGCCTTGCGTGGCGTGGTCGATGCGCGCTTGCGCGTGCACGGTATCAAAGACCTGCGGGTGATAGACGCCTCGGTGTTCCCGGCGGTGACCTCGGGCAATACCAATGCTCCCACCATCATGATCGCTGAAAAAGGCGCGGACATGGTCTTGCAGGACAATCGCTAAACGGCCTGTGCGCCGCTCTTGCGAACCCATCCACTTCTACAAAAAAAGGCAAAGCCATGGACACCACATTCAATGCACTGGTCGTCGACCAAATCGAAGGCAAGTCGGTCTCCACGCTCAAGGAGCTGCATGTCTCGGACCTGCCTGCGGGCGAAGTGCTGGTGGCTATCGACTACTCCAGCATGAACTACAAAGACGCCATGGCCTTGTCCGGCCTGGGCAAGATCATCCGCAGCTTTCCCATGATTCCTGGCATCGACTTTGCCGGTACGGTGGTGGACTCCACCAACCCCGCCTACCGCGCCGGTGACCATGTGGTGCTGACGGGTTGGAGCGTGGGCGAGCGCTTCTGGGGCGGTTACAGCCAGATGGCGCGCGTGAAGGCCGATTGGCTGGTGCATCTGCCGCCTGCGCTCAGCAGCGAGAGTGCTATGGCAATTGGCACCGCCGGCCTGACCGCCATGCTCTGCGTCATGGCGCTGGAAGACGCGGGCGTGAAAAACGGCAAGATTTTGGTGTCCGGGGCTAACGGCGGCGTGGGCAGCGTGGCTATCAGCCTGCTGGCGCGCCGTGGCTACCAGGTGACGGCACTGACGCAGCGGCCCGACGACAACCGCGATTACCTTTTGGGCTTAGGTGCCAAGGACGTGATCGGCGGCCCCGAATGGAAAGAAAAGCCGGCCCCACTGGGCACCCAGCGCTGGCAGGGCGCGGTCGATGTGGTCGGCGGTACGGTGCTGGCGCGCATGCTCAGCGAAATCGACTACGGCGGCGCAGTGGCCGCTTGCGGCCTGGCCGGCGGCTTTGGGCTGGACACTACGGTGATGCCCTTTATTTTGCGCGGCGTGCGCTTATGGGGCGTGGACTCGGTGATGTGCCCCTTGGACAAACGCAATGCCGCCTGGGAGCGCCTGGCTGTCGAATTTCCTGCCGACGCGCAAGCGCATATGCAGCGCACCGTGGGCTTGAGCGAGGTTGCAGCCCAAGCCGCCGCCTTTATGGCCGGTACCTCACGCGGCCGCGTGGTGGTAGACGTGAACCGTTAAACCTTTTTTCAAAAACTCACTTTCACAGAAGGACATATTCATGCGTGCGAACAAACTCCGTATCGGTTTCATCGGCTTGGGCGCTTTGGGCGAAGGCCTGTGCAACAACCTGGTCAAAGCGGGCTACCCCGTGGTCGTCAATGACTTGAACAAAGACCTGGCCAAAGGCCTGCTGGCCGGTGGCGCCACCTGGTCGGACGACGTGGCGGGCACCTGCCGCGATGCGGACGTGGTGATCACGGTACTGCCCTCGCCCGCCATATCGCGCACCGTGGTCGAAGGCGCTGGCGGCGTGTTTGAGAACCTCAAGTCCGGCGGTACCTGGATCGAGATGAGCACGACCGATATGGAAGACCTGCTGCGCCTCTCGGAGGTCGCCAAATCCAAGGGCATCACGGTGTTGGAATGCCCGGTCACCGGCGGCGTGCATCTGGCCAACTCGGGCGAGATCACGGTGCTGGTGGGTGGCGAGCAATCTACTTTTGACCGTGTGCAGGACATCCTGAGCACCATGGGCGGAGAGATTATTTACATGGGCAAGATGGGCAATGCCTCGGTGGTCAAAGTGGTGACCAATATGCTGGCCTTTATCCACCTGATTGCGGCGGGCGAAGCCATGATGCTGCCAGCCAAATACGGCGTCGATCCGGATGCCACCTACCGCGCCATCCGCGCCAGCTCGGGCAATAGCTTTGTGCACGAAACCGAATCCAAGCTGGTGCTCTCGGGCAGCTACAACGTCAAGTTCACCATGGACCTGGCTTGCAAAGACCTAGGCCTGGTCAACGGTATTGCCGAAAAAATCGGCGTGCCTTTAGAGCTGGGCTCCATGGCGCAACAAATTTTTAGGCGCGCACGCGGCCTCTATGGCAGCCAGGCCCAATCGCCCGAAGTGGTGCGCATGATCGAAGCAGCCTGCGGCCTGGAACTGCGCGCCCCCGGCTACCCGACCGAACTGGTCGCTGAATAATTCACGAAGGTTTTTATGAGCACGCATTGCAATTTTTATATCGATGGCCAATGGGTGGAGCCCGCTGGTACGCATACCGTCCACGCCGCCGTCAGCCCCGGGGATGAATCAGTCGTCGGCCAGGTGATGATGGGCGGGCAGGAAGATGTGAACCGTGCCGTCATGGCCGCGCGCCGCAGCTTTGATAGCTTTAGCCAAACCACGCTCGCGCAGCGCACCGAAATGCTGGAAAAGCTGCAAGCCGTGTTTGAACGCCGCTACGAGGAAATGGCCCGCGCCATCAGCCTGGAAATGGGCGCGCCCTGGGACTGGGCTTATGACCAACAAGCCGAATGCGGCCCCGGACATATCAAAGCTACCTTGGCCGCTGCCAAAGACTACCCCTGGGAAACGCGCAGCGGCGCCAATGCCGATCTAGTGTGCGAAGCCATCGGCGTGTGCGTGTTGATCACACCCTGGAACTGGCCACTCAACCAAATCGTCTCCAAGCTCGCTCCGGCGCTGCTGGCCGGTTGCACCGTGGTTCTCAAGCCTAGCGAATACGCGCCTTTGTCGGGCAAGTTGGTGGCGGAGTTTGTGCACGAGGCCGGCTACCCGGCGGGTGTGTTCAATATGCTGTACGGCGATGGCCCATACATCGGCCCCATGCTGAGCAGCCACCCCGAGGTGGACTTTATTTCCTTCACCGGCTCTACGGCTGCGGGCATCTCGGTAGCCAAGCATGCCGCCGACACCGTCAAGCGCGTGGTGCAAGAACTGGGTGGCAAATCGCCCAACCTGATTTTTGCCGACAGCAAAGTGGACAAAGCCGTGCGCTTTAGTGTCAACAAGTGCATGAGCAATACCGGTCAAAGCTGTAACGCACCGACGCGCCTTTTGGTGGAGCGCAGTGTATATACCGAGGCTTTGCAACACGCGGCAGAAGCCGGAGCCAAAGTACAAGTCATCCACAGTGCGGACAAAGGCAAAGGCATTGGCCCCTTGGCCAGCAAACGCCAGTGGGAGACGGTACAGCGCTACATACAGATCGGCATCGACGAAGGCGCAAAGCTCTTGTGCGGCGGCCTGGGCCGGCCCGAGGGCATGGACAAAGGCTATTACGCCCG
>CANNEW010000255.1 GCA_947503685.1 Comamonadaceae bacterium
GAGGTGGTGCAATTGGCCATCGAGTCGGTGACCTTGATCAAAGAACTGGCCCAGGCGCATCCGCAAACCGAGTGGGTGCTGCAATACAGCCCGGAGCTCTTCACCTCTACCGAGCTCGAGTTCGCCAAGGAAGTGTGCGACGCGGTGACCGAAGTCTGGGGCGCCACGCCGGACAATAAAGTCATCCTCAATCTGCCCGCCACGGTAGAAGTGGCCACGCCCAATATCTATGCCGACCAGATCGAGTGGATGCACCGCAACGTGGCCCGGCGCGACAGTGTCCTCATCAGCCTGCATCCGCACAACGACCGTGGCACGGCGGTAGCCGCCGCCGAGCTTGGCTTAATGGCCGGGGCCGACCGCGTGGAAGGCTGCTTGTTTGGCAACGGCGAGCGCACCGGCAATGTAGACATAGTTACCCTGGCGCTCAACCTCTACACCCAGGGCGTGAACCCAGGCTTGGACTTCTCGGACATCAATGCCGTGGCCCGCACCGTGGAGCATTGCAACCAATTGCCCATCCACCCGCGCCACCCGTATGTCGGCGATTTGGTGTTCACCGCCTTTAGCGGCTCGCACCAGGACGCGATTAAAAAAGGCTTTTCCGCGCTGGACAAAAACGGCTTGTGGAGCGTGCCTTATTTGCCCATTGACCCGGCCGATGTGGGCCGCACCTATGACTCTATCATCCGCGTCAACAGCCAGTCCGGCAAGGGCGGCGTGGCCTATTTGATGGAGGCCGAATATGGCATCGTCATGCCGCGCCGCTTGCAAGTAGAGTTTTCGGGCGAAGTGCAGGCTTACACCGACACCCATGGCGGCGAGATGAGCGCGCTAGATATTTGGAATCTGTTCGCCAGCACCTATGTGGCGCCGACCGAGCCTGTGGGCTATGTCGGCTACCAGCTGACCGACCACCCGCATGACGCCAGCGGCCAGGGCATACGCCTAGCGGTGGAAGTGGCAGGCGCGCGCCACACGCTGCAAGGCTATGGCAATGGCCCCATCGACGCAGCCGTGCAGGCTTTGCTTAGCATTGGCGTAGATGTGCAGGTGCGCAGCTTTGAAGAACGTTCCACCAAAAGCAGCACCCACGGCGGCGACGCCCAGGCCTGCGCCTTTATGGAACTCAGCTCAGATGACACTGACGCGCCCGACCGCTTTGGTGTGGGGCTGGACCACAACATCGTCACCGCGTCCATTAAGGCGCTGGTGAGCGGCGTCAACCGGCTCGGGTTGGTGCCTAAGGTGGCGGCACTAGCGGCGAAGGATGTAGCTGTGGTTTGATAGGGCGTATTTGCCGCCAAGGACAAGTACGGCGTCTTTGCGCGCTCATCGCTTGAGCGAGGGATAGGCAACATCCGTCGGGCTGCATGGCCTACGCTGCAATGCAGAATGGTGTTGACGTTGTTGGCACATAGTAATAACATTCCTTGCATTGCAAACCCGACCTAAACCTGACTCATGTACGTTTCCATCCGCTCCATTGGTAACTCTCGCGGAATTGTTATTCCCAAACCCATGCTGGCCCAGTTAGGTCTGATAGATGAAGCCGACTTGACCATCGAAGGCGGCGCACTGGTGATCCGCAAGCCCGCGCCACCCGCACGCACGGGTTGGGCGGAGGCTGCTAAAGCCGTGGCACTGGCCAAGGATGACGAACCGTTGCTCGGCGATTTTGCGAACGAGAGTGATCAGGACTTGGTGTGGTGAGTCGCGGGGATGTGTGGCTGGTGAACCTGGACCCCACCGTGGGCAGCGAGATTCGCAAATCGCGCCCATGCTTGGTGCTTTCGCCGCCGGAGCTGCACGACCACCTCAAAACCGTGATCATCGCGCCCATGACCTCGCAAGGTTTTAACGCACCTTTTCGGGTTCCGCTTAAGTTTCAGGGCACATCAGGCCTGTTGGTGCTGGACCAAATTCGCAGCGTGGACAAACTGCGCTTGGTAAAGAAGCTGGGAACTGTTCAGGCTCAAACTTTGAAAACCGCGCTGCAGACCTTGCGAGAGATTTTTGAGGTCTAAGGTCCAGTCGGCACTGTCTCAGGGCCGCCCCCAAGCCTTCTTCAAAAGGCCACGGTTGGCCCAACGCCCGGCGCTGCAACGTTCAATCCCCGCCAAATCCTGGCGCGACTGCACCTCGACAAAGCCCTTTACCTGCAATAGCTGGCGCACCGCCTCGGCCTGGTCGTAGCCGTGCTCCAGTAACAGCCATCCGCCGGGCTTCAGGCAGGCAGGCGCTTGCGCAATGATGGCGCGCAAGTCGTTCAGGCCATCGGCACCGCTGGTCAGGGCTTGCAGGGGCTCGTAGGCCAGCGCCGCAAGGTGCGGGTCGGCGTCGGCGACATAGGGCGGGTTAGAGACGATGGCATCGAAAGCTTCGCTCGAGTCCTGCAGCCAGGCTCCTTGCGAAAACGCGATGTTCAAACCCAAGCGCTGCGCATTAGCCTGCGCCACGGCCAAGGCATCGGCGCTGATATCGCGCGCTAGCACATACACATCTGGGCGCTGCTGTTTCAGGGCCAGCGCAATCGCGCCGCTGCCTGTGCCCAGATCCATGGCGCGGGCGGCAGGCGGCAAAATCGCCAGGGCCCAGTCCACCAGGGTTTCGGTGTCAGCACGCGGGCAAAGAACACGCGCATCGACTTGAAGGTCCAAGCCATAAAACGCCGCCCAGCCGGTGATGTAGGGCAGGGGCTCGCCCGCAAGGCGGCGCCTAAGCGCATCCTGCCAGACTTGCTGGGAGGTGATGGAAAGTGTTTCCTTATCGTGCGCTACCAACCAGGCGCGCTCTTGGGCTGTGCGCCCTAGCGCGTGGAGTAATAAGAGTTGTGCTTCCAAACGCTCCACGCCTTGCGCCATTGCGCTTTGCAAAGCGTGGCCCAAGGTGGGCATAGCCTCCATGCGTGGAGCCATCAAACCTTACCCAACTCCAAATCCGCCATTTGCTGCGCGGCCTCGTACGCTTGCAGGGCTTCGACCACATCGCCTAAGTCGCCTTCCATGATGGTGAGTAATTTGTAAAGCGTCAGGTTGATGCGGTGGTCGGTCAGGCGGCCTTGGGGGAAGTTGTAGGTGCGGATGCGGTCGCTGCGGTCGCCCGTGCCGACCAGGCTTTTGCGCTCGGCGGCGTCTTTGGCGGCGCGCTCGGAGCGGTCTTTTTCTTGAATGCGCGCGGTCAGTACCCGCAAGGCTTGCGCTTTGTTGCTGTGCTGGCTGCGCCCGTCTTGGCATTCGGCGACGATGCCGGTAGGCAAATGGGTAATACGCACCGCCGAATCGGTTTTGTTGATGTGCTGGCCGCCAGCGCCGCTGGCACGGAAGGTGTCAATGCGCAAGTCGGCGGGGTTGATCTTGATGGCTTCGGCTTCGTCCGGTTCGGCCAGCACCGCCACGGTGCAGGCGCTGGTGTGGATGCGGCCCTGGGTTTCGGTGACCGGCACGCGCTGTACGCGGTGGCCGCCGGATTCAAACTTTAGGGCGCCATACACGTTGTGGCCTTCGACGCGCAACACCACTTCTTTATAGCCGCCTAGCTCGCTGGCCGACTCGCTCATGATCTCGGTTTTCCAGCCCAGGCTATCGCAGTAGCGGGTGTACATGCGCGCCAGGTCACCGGCAAACAGCGTGGACTCGTCGCCGCCGGTGCCGGCGCGGATTTCCACAAAGGCGTTGCGCGCATCGTCCGGGTCTTTGGGCAGCAGCATGCGCGTGAGTTCCGCTTCGAGTTGCGTCAATTCGGCGCTGGCGCTGTCCAGTTCTTCCTGCGCCATGGCTGTCATGTCCGCATCGGTGCCCGCGCTTTCAAGCATCTCAGTGGCGGTCGACAAATCGGCCTCGCGCTCCTGGTATCGCGCCCAGCGGCTGGCCACTGCGCCCACCTCGGTGTGCTCGCGCGAGAGGGCTAGAAATTGCGTCATGTCCTTCATGATGTCTTCGCGCGAGAGCAAAAATTCCAGCTCGCCCAGGCGGTCGGTGTAGCGTGCAAGTTGTTGGCGTAAAAACGGTTTCATGGCGGAATACAAAAAGAGACTGAAAGAGGCTCG
>CANNEW010000256.1 GCA_947503685.1 Comamonadaceae bacterium
TTCCAGCCCGGCGCGCATGGCCAGTGGGTTGCCGCCAAAGGTGCTGCCGTGGTTACCCACGCCCAGTACCTTGGCTGCGCGTGGCCCCGCCACAATCGCCCCAATCGGTACGCCCGAACCCAAGCCTTTGGCCAGGGGCATCACATCGGGCATGATGCCGGCCCATTGGTGCGCAAACCATTTGCCGGTGCGTCCCATGCCGCACTGCACTTCGTCAATCATCAGCAACCAGTCGCGCGCGTCACACAGCGCGCGCAAATCACGCAAATAGTCCATGTGCAAGGGCTTGACCCCGCCTTCGCCCTGGATCGCCTCCACAAATACCGCCACCACTTCGCTATTGCCTTGGGTCGCCGCTTTTAAGGCTTCAATATTATTTAGGGGCACGCGGATAAATCCCTCCACCAAGGGGCCAAAGCCGGCTTGCACTTTGGTGTTACCAGTGGCACTCAGGGTGGCAATGCTGCGGCCATGAAAGGCTTTGTCAAAGACCACAATCTGCGGGTTATGGATGCCCTTATCGTGGCCGAATTTGCGCGCCAGTTTCAGCGCTGCCTCATTAGCCTCCAAGCCGCTGGAGCAGAAAAAAACGTTTTCCATGCCCGACAGCTCCACCAACTTGGCCGCTAGCGCTTCCTGCAAGGGCACGTGGTAGTAATTGGAAGTGTGAATCAGCTTGCTCACCTGGTCTTGCAAGGCAGCCACCAGGTCTGGGTGGTTATGGCCCAGGGTGTTGACAGCGATCCCACCGAGCGCGTCCAGGTATTGGCGGCCTTCGGTATCCCAGACTTTGCATCCCTGGCCATGCGACAGGGCCAAGGGCAGGCGGCCATAGGTCGTCATCACATGCGGGGATGCGGCAGCGTGGTGGGGCGCGGGGGCGGTCATGGGCTCACTCCGTGGGAAAAAAATGCAAAAGCGCGGTTCTACAAAGCAGTCAGCCCAACGCGAGTTGGGCCGTTGAACGTGGATTTTAGAGTCTGCGCTCTTTGGCAGCCTAGGCCTGCAATTGTTCAGATGGTGTCACTTGATACGCATGGGCAACAGGTAAACTGCCTAGTGCGGTGCGACACGCCCGCGACCCGCAGGAAATTAAACCTGCCGCATGCCGTCCTCACAGCGGCCTATCCCGAGCACATGGCTACCACCCTCGCCAAAGAAATTTACATCCTGGGCCTGACGCGCCAGGGCAGGGCATTTCGCCCCAGCGACTGGGCCGAGCGCCTGGCAGGTGTGATGAGCCAGTTCCGGCCCGGCGGTCCGCAGCCAGGTAGCCATTTGGGCTATTCGCCCTGGTGCATACCGACCAGCATCGGGGATACCAAATGCGTCATCATCCACCCCGATCTGCGCGAGCATGAGGTCATGGCCTGGGACTTTTGCCTTAGTTTCGCCCGCGACAACGACTTGCAAACCAGCGAGGGCGCGCCGCCAGTACTTGCCCAATAGCCGCTGACGGCTACCATCGCGCGCATGACACATCCCATCCATTCCTACGAACCGCGCCTGGGCCATGGCTTAGCGCATGACCCGTTTAACGCCATCGTCGGTCCGCGCCCCATCGGTTGGATTTCCACGCGCAGCGTCAGCGGCGTTTTTAATCTGGCGCCCTATAGCTTCTTTAACGCCTTTAACTACGTGCCACCCATCATTGGCTTTAGCAGCCTGGGCTACAAAGACACGGTGCGCAACGCCATTGAAATCGGCGAATTCGTCTGGAACCTGGCCACCCAGGACCTGGCCGAGGCCATGAACCAGACCTGCGCCCATGTGGCGCCTGAAGTGGACGAATTCACCTTGGCCGGGTTGACTGCGCATCCCTCTGACCTGGTGAAAGCGCCACGTGTCGCCCAAAGTCCAGTCAGCTTTGAATGCAAAGTCAGCCAATCTATGCCCTTGCGCTCGGCGCTGGGTGAGGAACTCAACACCTGGATGGTGTTTGGCGAAGTGGTCAAAGTGCATATCGACACCGCCCACATCCGCGACGGCATCTATGACACGGCGTCAGCCCGCCCGATACTGCGCGGCGGCGGCCCGTCCGACTATTTCAGCATCGGCCCGGAGCAGCTGTTTCGGATGGTGCGGCCACGCTAGGCCAGCACGATGTTGGGGTCCACCCGGCTCCAAGGCCCTGTTGCCTACTTTGTGCCCACAAAAAAGCCGTCTTGCGACGGCTTTTTTCTTTGCTGGCAGCGCACCCGATTCAAACGGCGAATCCTGCGTGAGGATTCGGGCGGTGCACCTGAAGAATCAGGCGGCGAGGGCCAAGGTTTTCACCTTGGTGGCCAAACGACTCTTGTCGCGGGCGGCTTTGTTCTTGTGGAAGATGCCTTTGTCAGCGATGGTGTCCACCACCGCTTGCATCTTGCCAAACAACTCAGCTGCTTTGGTTTTGTCACCGGCGAGAACGGCTTTTTCAACGTTCTTCACCGCGGTGCGGTATTTGGAGCGCAGCGAGGTATTGGCTGCATTGATTTTGACGTCCTGGCGGACGCGCTTGCGGCCCGACGCTAAGCGCGGGTTCTTTTTCTTGGGTTTTGCGGATGCCATAGTAGTGTGTCCTTGTGTTTGTAGATGTTGCCAGCAAAGCCTACCATTATAGCCTTGCAGGGGTAGCGGCTAAACTCCTGCTGTGAGCCTCCTTAAGTCCGCCTCTACCGTGTCCCTGTGGACATTGGCCTCGCGCGTCACCGGATTGCTGCGCGAAACCCTCATGGCCGCACTGTTTGGCGCCAGCGCCCTGACCGACGCGTTTAACGTCGCTTTTCGCATCCCCAACTTGTTTCGCCGCATGTTTGCCGAAGGCGCCTTCAGCCAGGCTTTTGTGCCGGTGCTCGCTGCCAGCAAAGCCCAAAACGGCGACGCCGCGACCAAAGTGCTGATCGACCAGGTGGCTACCTTATTGGCCTGGGTAATGGTACTGGTGTGTGTGGCAGGTGTCTTGCTCGCGCCCTGGATGGTCTGGGCTATGGCCAGCGGCTTGCCGCAAGCCGGTTTTGATGCGGCGGTCTGGATGACGCGCTTTATGTTCCCCTACATCGGCTGCATGTCGCTGGTGGCGCTTTCATCGGGCATTTTGAATACCTATAAACGCTTCGCTATTCCGGCGGCTACGCCGGTGCTGCTCAATGTGTGCACGATTGCGGCCGCTTGGTGGCTCTCGCCCTGGTTTGGCACGCAGGGCATAGAGCCGATATATGCCATGGCCATCGGGGTAATGGCCGGTGGCGTGTTGCAGCTAGGTCTGCAAATACCGGCCCTGGCGGCCCTGGGTTTGCTGCCGCGCCTGGGCCTGGGCTGGTCGGCTATGCGCGCGGCTTGGCAAGACCCCGGCACCCGCACCATCGTGCGGCTCATGGGCCCAGCCTTGCTGGGCGTGAGCGTGGCGCAAATCTCCTTGCTCATCAATACCCAGATCGCCTCCCACCTGGCCACTGGCAGCGTCAGCTGGCTCAGCTATGCGGACCGGCTGATGGAGTTTCCTACTGCCCTGCTGGGCGTGGCCCTGGGCGTGGTGCTGATCCCGCGGCTGGCGGCAGCGCGTGCCACCGCCAATACCGGCGACTATTCCGCGCTTTTGGACTGGGGTTTGCGCATCGTGGTCTTGCTGGCCACGCCTTGTGCCGTGGCGCTGTTGGTGTTTGCGCAGCCCTTGGTCGCGGTTCTGTTTCATTACCGCGCTTTTACGGCTTTTGATGTACAGCAAACCGCCTTGGCCCTTACCGGTTGGGGCGTGGGGTTGGTGGGGCTGGTGGCCATCAAGGTGTTGGCACCGGGCTATTACGCCAGCCAAGACGTCAAGACCCCGGTGCGTATTGCGGTAGTGGTGCTCCTCATTACGCAGTTGCTTAACTGGGCTTTGGTACCTTATTTGCGCCACGCAGCTTTGTCTCTGTCTATTTCGCTGGGGGCCTTACTCAATGCCTTGTGGTTGCTGCGCGGGCTCCAGGCGCGCGGCAGTTACAAGCCGCAGCCCGGTTGGGGTCGCTTTGCGCTGCAAGTCTTGGTGGCGTGTGTGGCTTTGGGCGCATACCTGGCCTGGGCG
>CANNEW010000257.1 GCA_947503685.1 Comamonadaceae bacterium
CAATATCAGTGGTGGTACCGCCCATGTCGGCGACGATGGCATTGTCCAGTCCGCTCAAAGCGCAAGCCCCCAGCACACTGGCGGCGGGGCCGGACAAGACGGTGCTTACCGGCCGTTGCAAAGCGCTATGCACATTGATCAGCGAACCATCGCCCTTGACCAGCATCAGCGGTGCGTCGATCTGGCGCGCGGCCAATGTGCGTTGCACTGAATCGATCAGGGTTTTGACGTGCGAAATCATGCGTGCATTGAGGGCAGCCGTCAGCGCCCTGCGCGGTGCGCCCAGGCTGGAGGCCAGCTCATGTCCGCAGGTGACCGGCGTGTCGCAGTGTTCCTGCACCCAGGCGCGCAACTGGTTTTCATGCGCGGGGTTACGCACCGCAAAGGTGGCCGAAATCGCAAACGCCGATACCCGCCCTGCATGCCTGGCAATGGCGGCGCGGCAGGCCGCCTCGTCCAGCGCGCACAGAGGCAGGCCCGCTGCATCATGCCCGCCGGCCAGGCTTTCAATCGCGTCCAGGCCCAGCAAATCGCCAAGTCCGCTGGTTTTGATTTGCTGCGCGTCATAGCCCACCAGCAGCGCGCAGACCGGCGCGCCTTTGCCTTCGACAACGGAGTTGGTAGTTAGCGTGGTGGACAAGGAGACCAAATCTACCTGCGCCAACAAATCTTGCGGCAGACCGTCCAAAGACGCTGCAATGCCTTGTGCTAAATCGAAGCGGGTGGTCAGGCTTTTGGACGCGGCCACCACCTCGCGCGCCGCATTGAGCAACACCGCGTCGGTAAAGGTGCCGCCGGTATCTATACCTAACGCAAAGCTCATGCGCCAGCTGCGGCGCAAAGCCAGCGAAACAGGTAGTCGGCAAAGCTGCGGCGCACCGTGACTTCGTAGTGGCTGCCCGCTTGCTTGCAAAGAATGGTGGCATTGGCGCGCGAGATATGGCTTTGCGCCACCTGGCCGGCGGCAAAAACGCTGGCGTGGAAATCCAAGGGGCAGCCGCGCGAGAGCAAGTCCGCCGCGCCCGGTCCTTGGACCTGCAGCACCGTATTGCCATGGCCCACATTCACGATCGCCATGTGATGCCCGGTCATCGCTTGGCGCAGTGCGGCTTCGAGTGCAGCGCCTTGCCCTATCGGGCATTGCAACAAGCACTCGTCCGGCCCGAGCCAGAGGAGTTGGCGATCTGCGCCCACACTGGCGGTATTGGCTACTAAGGGCAGTGCCAAACCAGTGACGGTTTGCACAGCGCTACACAACGCGGCATCTGCCGGATTGCCGCGCAAATTGAGCATGTCCCTTAAGGGCGCTTCGCCCAGCACGACGGCTTGGCCATCGACCACCAAAGACTTGTCGCCCGCGCCTAACAAGGGGGCCAAAGGGCTTTGCAAAACAGCATCAGACATGGTGGCGTTTTCCTTCAGGATCGTAAAACACGGTGCTGCCCACGGTGGCCCGTACGGTGCGGCCATCGGCCAGCGGTATTTGCACTTGCTGGCCGCTGCGCTGCTGGCCGTTGCGCACCAAGGCCATGGCAATCGAACGCTTGAGCGCGGGGCTGTAGTAGCTTGAAGTCACATGGCCCAGCATGGGCACCGGCGTAACTGCGGTCGCACCCACTTCGGTAATTTGCGCACCCTCGGGCAAGACAATGGCCGGGTCTTCGGTGAGCAAGCCCACCAGTTCTTTGCGGTTGGGGCCTGCGGTGTGGCTGCGCGACAGCGAACGGCGACCCAAAAAGTCTTTGGTTTTGGACACCATGCCACCCATTCCTAGGTCATGCGGGGTCACCGAGCCATCGGTATCCTGGCCGACAATGATGTAGCCTTTTTCCGCACGCAGCACGTGCATGGTTTCGGTGCCGTAGGGCGTGATGTTGAAGGCTTCGCCCGCAGCCATCAGTGCAGCCCAGACCGAAGCGCCATAGTGCGAGGGCACGTTCACCTCAAACGACAACTCACCCGAAAAGCTGATGCGCATAATGCGCGCCGCCACCCCGGCGACCGTGCCTTCGCGGTAGCTCATAAAGGGGAAAGCGGCCAGCGACAAGTCCACGTCTTTGCAGACTTTTTCCAGCACCGTCCGCGCTTGGGGGCCGACCAAGCCGAAGGTGCTCCAGTGGTCGGTGACGCTGGTCATATAGACCTGCATATCCGGCCATTCAGTTTGTACCCAGCGCTCCATCCAGCCCAGCACACGCGCCGCGCCGCCAGTGGTGGTGGTCATTACAAAATGGTTTTCGGCCAGGCGCACGGTGACGCCGTCGTCATAGACCATGCCGTTTTCATCGAGCATCAGGCCATAGCGTGCTTTGCCCACCTCCAGCTTCAGCCAGGGGTTGGTGTACATCCAGTTGAGCAGCTTGGCGGCATCCGGGCCTTGAATGTCAATCTTGCCCAGCGTCGATGCGTCCATGATGCCCACGCCTTCGCGCACCGCCATCACTTCGCGGTGCACCGCCTGGTGCATATCTTCATTGCCCTTGGGGAAGTACCAGGGGCGCTTCCACTGGCCCACGTCTTCAAACAATGCACCGGCGGCGATATGCAACTGGTGCGGGCTGGTGTGGCGCGCTGGGTCAAACAAATCGCCCCGGTCCACACCGGCCAAGGTGCCAAAGGTGATGGGGATGTAATTGGGCCGGAAGGTGGTGGTGCCTACCTGGCCGATGGGCTTGCCCAGTGCGCGCGCGGCCAAGGCCATGCCATTGATATTGCCTAACTTACCCTGGTCGGTGCCAAAGCCCATGGCGGTGTAGCGCTTGATGTGCTCTATGGATTCAAAGCCCTCGCGCACCGCCAACTCAATGTCTGCTGCGCCCACATCGTTTTGGTAATCGACAAAGGCTTTGCTGCGGCGTGACACCGGCTCGCCGGTCTCGGCAATCCAAAAGGCTGCAATCGCTTCGCCCGCTGCTTCGCTGACCGGGTGGCTGCTGGCCTGCGCGGCAAAGCCAGCGCGCTGCGCAGCAAGCGCACCGGCCTGGCTGGCTGCTGCTAGGGTTTGCGCCAAACCGAACTGTGCGGCGCATGCGCCCACAATCTGTTGGTCGGCAATCGCCGCACCGGGTGTGAAGCAGCACAAGGCCTCGTTCCACACCGCTTTGCCGCCGGAGTGCGAATACAAATGGATAGCCGGGTTCCAGCCGCCAGCCATGCCCAGGGTGTCGCAGGCTAGCACGCGCCGTGCGCCACTGGCCTTGCCACCGCTCATCGCGGCCAGTTCGATGCTGCTCACGCGCACGCTGCCATGGGCTTGCACCGGCACATGGTTGCGTAGCACGGTGACGCCGGCGTCTTGCGCTTGCTCCGCCAAACCGCCAGCAGGTGCACTGCCTGCGCGGGCATCGACCACGCTCACGTTTGCACCGGCCTTACGCAGCACCAGTGCGTCGGCATAGGCGCTGTCGTTATTCGTCAGCAACACGATATTTTTGCCAGCGAGTACGCCGTAGAGCGTGGCGTAGTCAGCCAGCGCCGAGGACAGCATCACACCGGGCAAGTCGTTATTGCCAAACACCATGGGCCGCTCATGCGCACCGGTGGCCAGCACCACTTGGCTTGCGCGCACGCGCCACAGGCGCTCGCGAAAGCCCTGGCGCTGCGCCAAAGGCAGGTGGTCGCTGAGCGCTTCGCGCACGGTCAGGAAGTTGTAGTCATGGTAGCCAAACACTACGCCGCGGCGGATGATGCGCACATCGGGCATGGCCTGCAGTTCGGCCACCGCAGCGCGCACCCAGTCGCTAGCCGCTTGGCCGTCTATGGTGCCGGTGCAGCGGTGCGCTGCGCCACCGAGCTCGGCTTGCAGTTCCGCCACGATCACCCGCGCGCCACTGCGCCCCGCGGCCAGCGCCGCGGTGAGGCCCGCGATACCGCCACCTGCAACAAACACATCGCAATGGATGTTCTGGTGCACATAGTCTGCGCTGTCTTCCACCTCCGGCGCTGCGCCTAGGCCACCGGCCTTGCGGATAAAGCGCTCGTAAAACATCCAGGCCCTGGCCGGCCACATAAAAGTTTTGTAATAAAAGCCCGCCG
>CANNEW010000258.1 GCA_947503685.1 Comamonadaceae bacterium
CTTTCACACGCCAGCTGGCAATATTTCGCAGCACCGTGGTGCCTTGGGCATAGAGGGCCATCACGGCCAGGGTCATGGCGGCGTCGGGGATATGGTTGCAGTCCAGGTCTATGGCCTTGAGCGGCCATGCGCCGCGGCGCACATGCAAATGGTTGGGGCCGCTGTCTACGATGGCACCCATGGCGCGCGCGGCTTCAATAAAGCGGATATCGCCCTGAATTGCGTTTTCCCCTAGGCCCTGGATGCGTATACCCTCGCTGTCCGGCGAAATAGCGCCCAGCGCTACAAAATAGCTGGCGGACGATGCATCGGCTTCCACATGCAGCGTGCCCGGGGAACGCAGGCGACTGCCTGCGGGAATGACAAAACGCTGCCAACCTTCGCGCTGGACTTGCACGCCAAACTGCGCCAGCAAATTCAAGGTAATGGCGATATAGGGACGCGAAATCAACTCGCCCACCACCTCGATCACGATGTCCTGGCGCGCCACCAGCGGCAAGGCCATGAGCAAGGCGGTCAGGAATTGGCTGGACACGTCGCCGCGCACCTGAATGGGTGCATCCAGCTGCAAGCTAGGTGTGCCGATGTGCAGTGGCGGGAAACCTTGCTGGCCGGTGTAGTCAATGCGGCAGCCCAGTTGGCGCAGTGCATCCACCAGGTCGCCGATCGGGCGCTCGTGCATGCGGGGTACGCCACTGAGCGTGAAGTCGCCGCCCAACACACTCAGCGCGGCGGTTAAGGGGCGCATGGCGGTGCCGGCATTGCCCAAAAACAAGGCGATCGGTGCTTTCGGCAAACGCCCGTCCAGACCCGTCAGGCGCAGGCGGTTGCCCTCCTGCTGCATGGCACAGCCCAGGGCCTTGAGCGCGACCAGCATGACCCGGGTGTCATCCGAATCGAGCAGGTCGTGGATGTGGGTGACGCCTTCGCACAGTGCGGCCAGCAGCAGCACCCGATTGGAAATGCTTTTGGAGCCGGGCAGGGCGATGCTGCCGCCAGCACGGGCTAGGGGGGGAAGGTCGAGAAAATGGGTGGCAAACATGGGCGGGGTCTTAGCGCTTGAGGGACCAGGCGGCACGGGATTGGCTGGCGGCAGTGATCAGCGCTTGCAGAGTCGCACTGTCCCCTAGGGCCAAGGCGGTTTCAAAGGCCTGCAAAGCCTCGCGTAGGTGCTGGGACTGCAGCAGCAACTGGTCGCGGTTGGCGTGCAGGATGTCGCGCCAGACTGCGGGGTCGGAAGCGGCAATCCGGGTGAAGTCACGAAAGCCCGGACCTGCCAGGGACAAAAATTGCGCCGCTTGGGCTTGGGCGTTGACCGCGTTCATCGCGGCAAAGGCCAGCATATGCGGTAAGTGGCTAACGGCGGCAAATGCGCTGTCGTGCTCCAGCGCGCTCATGGTGCGCACTTGCGCGCCTAAAGCGGCCCATAGCGTTTGCGCCTGCGCCAATTGCGTTGTGCCGGTTTGTTCCGTGGGGGTGAGGATGAGCTGGCAGCCGGTGTATAAATCCACATCGGCGTGGGCTACGCCCGCGACTTCTTTGCCCGCAATTGGGTGCGCCGGCACAAAAGTCGCCAGTTTGTCGCCCAGCGCAAGCGCTGCGGCTTGCACCACATCGCGCTTGGTGGAGCCCACGTCCATCAGCAGGGCCTGCGGGGACAAAGAACCGGCCAGCGCAGCCAAAGTGCTTTGCGTGGCGGCCACCGGCACGGCCACTAGCACCAGGTCGCTGCCTTGGGCGGCTTGGGCGGCGCTCAAGGCTATGGCATCAATAACGCCCATGTCCAGCGCGCGCTGGCGGGTGGCCTGGGACGGGCTGAAACCGACTACGCGGCGCACCAAACCGGCGCGCTTGAGTGCCAGCGCAAAAGAGCCGCCCATGAGGCCGCAGCCCACCAATCCAAGTTGTTCAAACACTGTGTTTCAAGCCTCAGTCCGCCAGCGGGTAGGTGCCCAGCACTTTATAAAAAGCGCACAGCGATTGCAGCTCGGTCAGCGCGGCCTGCACTTGCGGCTCGGAGGGGTGGCCTTGCAGGTCGATATAAAAGTAATACTCCCATTGGCCGGAACGCGCAGGGCGCGATTCAAAGCGTGTCATGGAAACACCGTGTTTTTTCAGGGGCACCAGCAGGTCGTGTACCGCCCCGGGGCGGTTGGGCACGGAGACCACCAGGCTGATGCAGTCGCGCCCGCTGGCCTGCGGCGCGGCCAGGGTGCTGGGCAAGCAGACCACTACAAAACGGGTGCGGTTGAAGGCGTCGTCCTGGATGGCGCGTGCCGCCAGGTGCAAGCCGAAGGCGGAGCCCGCACGTTCGCTGGCAATCGCTGCCCAACCGCTCTCTTGCGCCGCCAGGCGTGCGCCCTCGGCGTTGCTGGAGACGGCGCGCCGCTCGGCATGTGGCAAGTGGGTGCTGAGCCAGTTCTGGCACTGGGCCAGCGCCTGCGGGTGGGCCAGCACGACCTTAATCCCGTCCAGGCTGTCGCTAGCGCGCAGCAAATGGTGGCGCACCATCAGGCTGGTTTCGCCGATGATGTGCAGCGGCGAAGTCAAGAGTAAATCCAGCGAGCGGGTCACTACGCCTTCGCTGCTGTTTTCTACCGGAATCACGCCAAATTGCGCCGAACCGGCCGCGGTCGCGTGAAAGACCTCGTCAAAGTTAGCGCAGGGCACATGTGCGATGCTAGAGCCGAAAAACCGCAGCGCCGCCTCTTCGCTAAAGGTGCCGGCCGGGCCGAGGTAGGCCACGCGCTGGGGCGCCTCTAAAGCGCGGCAGGCCGACATGATTTCGCGCCACACATAGGCCACGCTTTCTGATTGCAAGGTATGCGCCAGTCCGCTTTGGGCGTTGGCTTCTTGCAAATGAGCGATCACTTGGGCTTCGCGCTCGGGGCGAAATACCACCGAGCCTTCGCCTTTTTTGAGTTCGCCGACATCATGGGCCAGTGCCGCGCGGCGGTTGAGCAGGGCGAGCAGTTCCAAATCGAGCGCGTCGATACGGGTACGCAGTTCAGCCAGTGTCAGTGCCATGTGTCTGTCCTTTAAGCGCGGGTGCGTTCAAATGATCGCATAAATGCCACCAGGGCCTGCACGCCTTTCAAAGGCATGGCGTTGTAAATGCTGGCGCGTAGGCCGCCGACCGACTTGTGGCCCTTGAGTTGCAGCAGGCCGGCTTGCTCTGCGCCCTGCAAAAAGGCGCCCTCCAAAGTGGGGTCGCGCAGGAAAAAAGGCACGTTCATGCGCGAGCGGCAGGACGGCTCTACCGGGTTGAAATACAAACCTGAACTGTCGATGGCTTGGTAGAGCAGGGCGGCTTTTTCGATGTTGCGCGCCTCGATGGCCGCCATACCGCCTTGTTGCTCCAACCAATCAAACACCAAGCCCGCCATGTAAATGCCGTAGGTGGGCGGGGTGTTGAACAAAGAGGCGTTATCCGCGATGTTTTTGAAGTTGAAGGCGCTGGGGCAAATGTCCAGGGCGGCACCCAGCAAGTCGTTGCGCACCACCACCAGGGTCAGACCTGCGGGGCCCAGGTTTTTTTGCGCGCCGGCAAAAGCCAGGCCCACGCGGCTCCAATCCACCGGCCGCGAGGCGACTTGCGAGGAAAAGTCCACTACCAGCGGCGCATCTGAGCCCAGGGCGCGCAGGTCGGGCAGGGTGTGGAACTCCACGCCGTGGATGGTCTCATTGCTGCAAATATGCACATAGCGGGCGCCTGGGCTGAGCTGCCAGCTGGCCGGTTCCGGGATGTGGTGGAAATCCCCTGCTTGGGCGCTGGCGGCGATATGCGGCTGGCTGTATTTCGCCGCTTCTTGCCGGGATTTTTGGCTCCAACTGCCGGTGAGCACAAAGTCCACCGCCGGTTTGCCGGCATCAGGGCCGCACAGGTTCATGGGCACGATGGCGTTTTGCCCCAGTCCGCCGCCTTGCATAAACAAGATATGAAATGCCTCGGGCACCGCCAGCAAGCTGCGCAGGCCGGCCTCGGCGTGCTGCACGAT
>CANNEW010000259.1 GCA_947503685.1 Comamonadaceae bacterium
CCGGCGCAACCGTGGTTTTTATGATCAAAAATTTCATTACCACCTTGTTGGCTAAGGCCACCGGCAGCAGCAGTACCGACGGCAAACCCTCGCTGGGTAAACGCGTGGACGTGCCGGCGAAAACCCACGGCATCGACCCTACCCTGGTCGATGAGCGCGCCGCCAATGTGGTGCGTACTTTGCAAGATGCTGGTTTTGTGGCCTACATCGTCGGCGGCGCGGTGCGCGATTTGCTGCTGGGCCTGCGCCCCAAAGACTTTGACGTCGCTACCGACGCCACGCCCGAGCAGGTGAAGTCCCTCTTTCGCCGCGCCTTCATCATCGGGCGGCGTTTTCGCATCGTCCACGTGGTCTATGGCCGCGGCCGCGAGCATGAAGTGATTGAAGTCTCTACCTTTCGTGCCTACCTAGATAACGCGGCAGCCGAGCAAGTAGCCGGTAATGAAAAAACCAGCAAAAGTGAGCTCGCTGGCATGAAGCATGCGGTGGACTCCACGGGCCGTGTGCTGCGCGACAACGTCTGGGGCCCACAAGAGGAAGACGCGGTGCGGCGCGACTTCACTATCAACGCGATGTACTACGACCCGCAGACGCAAATTTTGGTGGACTACCACGGCGGCATCAAAGACGCCAAAAACAAAACCCTCAAGATGATTGGCGATGCCGGTGTGCGCTACCGCGAGGACCCGGTGCGCATCATCCGTGCGGTGCGCTTTGCGGCCAAGCTAGCGCCTTTGGGCTTTAAGGTGGACAGCAAAACCGCAGCCCCTTTGCGCAAATGCCTGCCCCTACTGGCCGATGTGCCGCAAAGCCGTTTGTTTGATGAAATGCTCAAGCTTTTGCAAACTGGGCATGCGCTGGCCTCGATTGCGCAATTGCGCAAGCTCGGGCTGGAGCGCGGCATTTACCCCTTGCTCGATTTGGTGGTGGAGCGCGCCGACCATGCATTTGTAACCACGGCATTGCAAGACACCGACCGGCGTGTGGGCGAGGGTAAACCGGTAGCGCCCAGCTTTTTACTGGCCTGCGTGCTCTGGGCCGATGTGCGCGACGGCTGGGCTGCGCGCCAGGCCGATGGGCAGCATGCGCATCCGGCCTTGCAGGACGCGATAGACGATGTGTTTAACGCCCGCATTGGTGATGTGTCCGGGCGCGGCAAATTGGCCGCCGACATGCGCGAAATCTGGATGATGCAGCCGCGCTTTGAAAAACGCGTGGGCAGTGCGCCTTTTGGCCTGGTGCAGCAAGAGCGCTTTCGCGCCGCCTTTGACTTTATGCGCTTGCGCGCAGACATTGGCGAGGTGGACGAAGTGCTGGCCGATTGGTGGCAAGAGTTCTCTACCGGCGATGATGCGATCCGCGAAGACCTGGTGGACCAGGTGCGCAAAGAAAACCTCAAGCGTCCGCGCGCGGTGCGCGCCCCCAGGCCCGCATCTGCGACGCACCGCGCGCCCGGCGATGCAGCTTCGGACGGGGACAGCGTCCAGGCCCCCGCACCGCATGCATCCGATGAAGACGGGGCCTATACCCAGGCGGGTGATGCTCCGAAAAAGCGCCGCCGTCGCCGTCGCTCTGGCGCCGGGCGCCCAGCAGGCGATGGCCCAGGGCCGGGCGGCCCTGCCGATCCCAACTAAATACCAAGCCCATGCGAGAGCCCCTGATTGCCACCATCGGCTTGGGTGCCAATTTGGGCGATGCCCAACAGGCCGTGCAAGAGGCGATGCAGACCATCGCCGCTTTTGACTATTGCCAGTTGCACGCCGCCTCGCCCCTGTACCGCAGCGCGCCGGTGGACTCCAGCGGGCCGGATTACTTCAATGCGGTGCTGCAAATTTCCACCCGCCTGAATGCGCCGGATTTGCTGGCCCGTTTGCACCAGTTGGAGCGCGGTGCAGGGCGTGAAAGGCCTTACCGTAACGCCCCGCGCACCCTCGACCTGGACATCTTGCTTTACGGCGCAGCCCGCATCGACAGCCCGACGCTGACGGTGCCACATCCGCGAATGCGCCAACGCGCTTTCGTGCTTCGCCCCTTGGCCGACATCGCGCCGGCGCTGGTCAGCGCGCAAGAGTTGCAAGCTGTGTCCGAGCAAGTGATCGAAAAAATATGAAGGCGACAGCGGCCAGGTGCTCGAGCGCTGCAGCGGCTTAAGATTGGCCATGCCCGCCGCTTTGAACCCTATTCCACCTCTGCCGCCCGCGCTGCAAGCTACCCAGCGGGTGATAGACACCTTGGTGGGGCGTATCAATATCTACGAATCCAGGCCCCAAGACCCTGCACCGGGCTTGCCGCCACTGTTATTGATACACAGTATCAACGCTGCTGCCTCGGCTGCGGAAGTGCGGCCTTTGTTCGAGCACTACCAGCGCGATCGGCTAGTGCTGGCGATGGATTTGCCTGGCTATGGTTTTTCCGAGCGCGGCGAGCGCATGTACACGCCGCGTCTCATGACCGATGCCATTCACGCGGTGCTGGACCTCTTAGCCAGTGAGCATGGGCCTGTGCCCATCGATGTACTGGCCTTGTCTTTGTCCAGCGAATTTGCGGCCCGCGCCGCTACCGAGGCGCCGCAGCGCATCGCCCGCCTCGCCCTGGTCAGCCCCACCGGACTGAGCCGCTTAAAGCCGCGCCGGGGCCCGCCGGGCAGCAACAGCTACAAGCCGCGCCTACATGCGGCCTTGCTATGGCCGCGCTGGTCGCAGGGCTTGTTCGATAGTCTGACCAGCCCAGCGGTTATCCGCTATTTTTTGCGTAGGACTTGGGGCTCGCCGCATATCGACCCCCAACTGTGGCCTTATTGCGTGCGCACGGCACGAGAAGAAGGCGCGCGCTTTGCGCCCTTGTGCTTTTTGTCCATGGTCTTGTTCAGCCAGGACATCCACACGGTATATGAAGCGCTGCAATGTCCTGTGTGGATTTCTATGGCGACACGCGGTGACTTCACCGATTACCGGGGTTTGGCCTTGGTTGCAACGGCAGGTGCCTGGCACACCCACAGAGTGCCAGGCGGTGCTTTGCCCTATTTTGAGGATCTGCCCGATTTCGTGGCGCGCCTGACGCCTTTTTGGCTCAGTGCATCCAGTCCGAGGCCAGGGGGATAATGCGTATGCTCCAAGCCTGCTTCAGCCCAAGCAGACCGTGTGGCCGCAATCCTTAGAAACTGTTCAATTACCAGGAAACACCATGGAACCCCACATCGCCCAAAAGTCACCTTATGCCAGCAATGTCGAAGCAGGCAAAGACTACTACTGGTGCTCTTGCGGACAAAGCAAGGCCCAACCTTTTTGCGACGGTTCGCACAAAGGCAGCCAATTTTCCCCGGTGAAATACCACGCCGAAGAAACCAAGACCGCGTATTTCTGCGGTTGCAAACACAGCGCTGCCAAGCCCCTGTGCGACGGTGCCCACAAAGCGCTGGCTTAACTAAGACTCGGTATTTAAAATGCCACCTTGCAGCGGCATTTTTTATGGGTCAGGTGCGCATGAAGGGATGCAATACCTGCGCGACCCAGTTGCAACCAAGGCCCGCAAAGATCAAGTACTGGCGGCGATCAAGGTCCTGGTATAGGGGTGCTGCGAGGCATCCAACACGTCTTTGGTCGGACCCATTTCTACGACCTGCCCGTCTTTCATAACCAGGACATCATGGGCCATCGCCCGAATGACAGCCACATCGTGGGTGATCAGCAAGTAGCTAAGACCTCGTGTGCGCTGCAAGCCCTGCAGCAAACTCAGTACCTGTTTTTGAATTGTCACATCCAGCGCACTGGTCGGTTCATCCAAGACCAGCAATCGCGGATCGACAATCAACGCCCTGGCTATCGCCACGCGCTGGCGCTGCCCACCTGAAAACTCATGCGGATAGCGCGCCAGCAAGTTTGGAAATTGCGCCTCGGTCAGGCCCACCTCCGCCAGTGTTTGCAGCACGCGTTGTTGCCCTTGTTCAGGGCTTAGTTCAGCGTGATGCACCA
>CANNEW010000260.1 GCA_947503685.1 Comamonadaceae bacterium
AGCGCATGGGCTATACCGAGCCCTGTTTTGCCGAGGGGGACGAGGCGCTGTGCCGCACCGCTTTCGATGCGCGCGTCAGCTTCGATGCCTTGCTAGAAGACGGCTTTGTCAGCCTGCCCTTGCCGCAAGCACCGTTTGCGCAGGGCGGCTTTCCCACGCCTTCGGGACGCTGCGAATTTTTCAGCGCCCGCTTGGTCGCGATGGGATTGGACGGACTGCCGGACTACCTGCCCAATTACGAAGAGGCCCATGCCAGCGCGGACTATCCGCTGGCCATGATTTCCCCGCCGGCGCGCAATTTCATGAACTCCACTTTTGTCAACGTGAAAAGCCTGCGCGGCATCGAAGGCGAACCAAAAATTGAAATCCACGAACAGGACGCGGTGGCGCGTTCAATAGCCGATGGCGATAGGGTGCGCGTCTTCAATGCCCGAGGCCAGTACCACTGCAAAGCGGAAATCAGCCTTCGGGCACGGCCCGGCGTAGTCAACGGACTGGGGGTGTGGTGGCGCAAGCTCGGGCCCATGGGCACCAATGTGAACGAACTCACCAACCAGCGCCTCACCGACCTGGGGCGTGGACCCACGTTTTATGACTGCGCGGTACAAGTGGAGAAGTGCGCAGCCTAGCCTCTGCTACGAACTAGTCCCGCACAAAGCATGCGGCACAGCCTTGAATCGTTTTCGCTGAGTAGGGAATTTTGAAGCTTCAAGCCTTCAAATCTATTAAGTCCTGCTCCACCATCCACAGACGGTCCTGGCCCCAGTAGCCGGGCAGGTCGTTGACGCGAAAACTAGGCACGCCCCACAACTGCATGTCCAGCAGTTCCTGCCGGTTAGTTGCCGCCACAGCGCGCCAACTCTCGTCGCTCAAGGCCTTGTCCACAAAGGCTTTATCTAGCCCGGCACGCGCGGCTATGGCGTACAGGCCGCTATCCGTGCCCGCGTCTATACCGTCTGCCCACACGCCTTGTAAAAAGGACTGGGCCAATTGCAATCCGGCACCGGCCTTCATGGCCTGGTGCAAGACCGCATAGCCGCGCTCCACCGGCTTGCCCACCGGGTCCACCAAAAAGCCATAGGGCATGCCCACGCGCTGCGCTTCGCGCGCCACATCAGCCACGATGTACATGCCTTTTTCACGCGGCACGGCCAGGCCACGCATCACCATGGGCAGTACAAAACGGATTTGCAGCTGCGCGCCGTAATGCTCGGCCAACTGGCGCACGCGCGGCAAGGCGATATAGGTGTAAGGGCTGCGGAAAGAGCAAAAGTAATGCAGCTGCGCCTTGGGCTTGCTTGCGGTGTGCACCGCAGGTGCGCCGTTTAAGGCAATGTCGCGCACGGGCACCAGCAGCGCTCTGGCGGGTTCCCGGCACAGGCCCTCGTCGCGCAGGCGTTGCTCTAGGTAATGCAAGCGGTCTATGCCCCAGTACCACTCGCCGCCATAAAAAAACGTGGCGCCCAGGTAATGGCCCAGTTGCTTACGCAAGGCGGTGCCGGCTGCTTTGGCGGCCTGCGCATCGGTCTGGGCCCGGCCCTGCACTTGGCCCTCGGGCTGCGGATGCGCGCTCCACAAGCGCTGGCTGATGGCCGCCGCATCCACCACAAAGCGGCCGGCCTGCAAGCTGGTGGCTAGCGCTGTCTCGGCAGCGGCCACGGCCGCGGCATCCGGCTGCGATATGGGTGCATCCAAGCCGTTGGCCCGCGCTAGCAAGGCGGCATCCCGCAATGACCATTGCCCCAAACGTTCGCGGTCCGGCGCTGCCGAGTCTTCAGGCGGACTGACCAAATGGGCCAGCAGGTCCACGTCATAGCCATCGCCCAGACGCTCAAGCAACTGCACGCATAAATGGCTGTACGGGTCATCGGCCTGATGGAAGTAATGCACTTGCGCCGCTGCGCCCTTCATACGGCGCACCAGGCTGGCGCGCGTGCGCTGCCATTGGCGAGTGGCCGGATGGGTAAGGATGCGCACCACGTGCTTGATAACTGTATTTTTGAGGGCAGACATGGGATTTTTGGAGGGCTATAGAACGGCTTGCAAGCGGATGGTAGGCGCAAATCGGCGCGACCACAGCATACAGAACTGTAGGGTTCCAAGCCTGTGCGCCACGCACGGGTTAACTCGCAATATACCTCGCAAAGCGCAGGCTGTGAAAAGCAAACACCCACCAGCCAGGCTCGCCGAAAGTGCCGCTTCAGCAAACGCTCAAGGCGTGTCTTCGCCCTCGCCCAGCAGCTTATGCAAAACCACGCCACCCAATGCACCAACCAACTGCGCCAGCACAAAGCCCGGCGCATCCTGCGGTGCAATGCCGGCAAAGCTGTCGCTCATCATGCGCCCGAACACGGCGGCCGGGTTGGCAAACGAGGTGCTGGCGGTAAACCAGTAAGCGGCACCGATATAGCAAGCCACCAGTGCCGGGGTCTTGCCCGCTGGCGCACGCAAAATCACCAACAGCAGACCGCCTGTCGCCACCGCCTCAGCCAACCATTGCGCAGGGCCGGTGCGCAGCTTGGCCGACCATTGAAGGATAGGTAGCTCAAACATGGCATGCGCCAGCCAGGCGCCCAAGGCGGCGCCCAGCAGCTGGGCCAGCAGGTAACCGGCCAAACGCTCACGCGGCAGTTCTTTACGCCATGCCATGACCAGGGAAACCGCCGGGTTGAAATGTGCGCCGCTGAGCGGGCCCAGAATTTCAATCAACACCCACAAGGCAAACACGGTGGCAAAGGTGTTGGCCAGCAAAGCCACGGCCACATTGCCTCCGGCCAGGCCTTCGGCCATGATGCCCGAGCCGATGACGGCGCACAGCAGCGCGCAGGTGCCCAGGCACTCGGCCAGGTAATGTGCGTGGCGCTTCATGACTGCGCCAGGCGGCGCGCCTCTTTTTGAATCGACAACATACCCAGGCTGGCCAAAGGCAAATTGACCAATAGCTCCAGGCGGCGACGGATTTGGTACAAGGTTTGGGTGAATGCGGCGCGTTTTTCATCGTCGCTACCGTCGCCAGCGGAAGGGTCGGCATAACCCCAATGTGCGGTCGCCGGCTGACCTGGCCAATAAGGGCAAACTTCGCCGGCGGCGTTGTCGCACACGGTAATCACCAGGTCCATCAGCGGCGCATCAGAGGCGGCAAACACATCCCAGCTTTTGCTATGCAAGCCCTCGGTGGCAATGCCGGCACTGCGCAAGGTCTCTAGGGCCAGCGGATGGGGTTGCTGCTGCGCACGCGGGCTGCTACCAGCCGAAAAGGCTGCAAAGTGGCCCCGCCCCATGTGGTTCAGTAAGGCCTCGGCCAGGATGCTGCGCGCGGAGTTGTGGGTGCATAAGAAGAGCACGTTGAGAGTTTTGGTGTCGGACATAGTTGCGAGCCTTTAGGGGGTGGAACAAAGCGCACTTGCGCGGGCGGAATCCACTTCACAGGCGTTGCCCTGGCAGCAGTTGTCGCTCAGGTAGGACAGCACTTGCTGCATACGGTCAAAGCGGGCCCGGTAAATCAGGTTGCGCCCGGCGCGCTCCTGCGACACCAGGTCCGCGTGCATCAACTCTTTGAGGTGAAAGGACAGGGTGTTGCCCGCCACCTCCAGCTGCGCGGAGAGATCGCCCGGCGTTAAACCAGCGGGACCGGCTTGCACCAGCGCACGAAAAATACCCAGGCGTGAGGACTGCGCCAAAGCGGCCAGTGCACAGACGACATCATTTGATTCCATACTTCAATGATAGTTGAAATATATGACTTGGCTGTGACATCCGGCCCTAGTGCGGCTATATTGCAAGCGGCGGTACGCACCGGCCTACTTTTTTGCTCGGAACCCTATGCCCTACGCCTACATCCTGCTCGACCAGCAAACACCGATTGCCACTATCACGCTCAACCGGCCCGACAAGCGCAATGCCCTGTCCGCCGAGATGAAGCGCGAGATCACGCATGCGCTGTGGGCGGGTGGCGACAGCGAT
>CANNEW010000261.1 GCA_947503685.1 Comamonadaceae bacterium
TTACCAACAAAGCCGCCAAAGAGATGGTCGCCCGCCTGACGGCCATGCTGCCGATTTCGGTGCGTGGCATGTGGATTGGCACCTTCCACGGCCTGTGCAACCGTTTTTTGCGGGCGCATTTCAAAACCGCCGCCTTGCCTCAGACCTTTCAGATTTTGGACACGCAAGACCAGCTCAGCGCCGTCAAGCGCCTGTGCAAGCAACTGGCGGTGGACGAAGACCGCTTCCCGCCCAAGCAACTGAGTTGGTTTATTTCTAACTGCAAAGAAGAGGGCGTGCGCCCGCAGGATGTGCCAGTGCGCGACAGCGATACCCGCCGTAAGGCTGAGCTTTACCAGCTCTATGAAGAGCAGTGCCAGCGCGAAGGCGTGGTGGACTTTGGCGAGCTGATGCTGCGCAGTTATGAAGTGCTGCGCGACCACGCGGCCATCCGCGAGCATTACCAATGGCGCTTTCGTCACATCCTGATCGACGAGTTTCAGGACACCAACAAACTGCAATACGCCTGGATCAAGATGCTGGCGGGCAAGCAAGACGGGGCCGATAGCAGCAGCGCGCGCCCTGGTGGAGCGGTGCTGGCGGTCGGCGATGATGACCAAAGCATTTATGCGTTTCGCGGCGCACGCGTGGGCAATATGGCCGACTTTGTGCGCGAATTTGCGGTGGAGCACCAGATCAAGCTGGAGCAAAACTACCGCAGCCACAGCCACATTTTGGACTCGGCCAATGCGCTGATCAGCCACAACAGTCGCCGCCTGGGCAAAAACCTGCGCACCGACCAAGGGCCGGGCGAAGCGGTGCGCGTTTATGAGGCGCCCAGCGACTTTGAAGAAGCACAATGGATGGTTTCGGAAATGCGCTACCTGATGGAGTCGGGCAAGCCCGGCTTGGGCGAAGGCTATCCGCATTCCGAAATTGCGGTGCTCTACCGCAGCAATGCGCAAAGCCGGGTGATTGAGACCGCTTTGTTCAACGCCGGCATTGCCTACCGCGTCTATGGCGGCTTGCGCTTTTTCGAGCGTGCCGAAATCAAGCACGCGTTGGCCTATTTGCGCCTGTTGTCCAACCCGCGTGACGACACCAGCTTTATGCGCGTGGTCAACTTCCCGGCGCGTGGCATTGGCGCGCGCAGCCTGGAGCAATTGCAAGACATTGCCAAAGAACTGGGCTGTTCGCTACACGACGCGGTCAGCGCACTCAAAGGCCGGCCAGGAGCGCTGATATCGGCTTTTGTGGCCAAGATCGACGTGCTGCGCGAACAAACCGCTAGCAGCAGCCTGCGCGATATTGTGGCCACCATGCTGGAGGAAAGCGGTCTGCTGGCCCATTACCGCCAGGATCGCGAAGGCGAAGACCGCATCGAAAACTTGGAAGAACTCGTCAACGCCGCCGAAAGCTTTGTGCGCTTGGAAGGCTTTGGCCGCCAGGAAGCGGCGCGTGCTGGAGCCGCTGGAAACGCGCCGGTCGCGGACGCGTCCGACATGCAGGCGAAGCAATCCGCTGATCCATCCGCCTCGGAGGAGCCCGAATTCGGCGATACCGGCGAAACCCTATCGCCCTTGACCGCCTTTTTAACCCATGCCGCTTTAGAAGCGGGTGACAACATGGCCCAGGCCGGGCAGGACGCGGTGCAACTGATGACCGTCCATGCCGCCAAAGGCCTGGAGTTTGATTGCGTGTTCATAACCGGCATGGAAGAGGGCTTGTTCCCGCATGAAAACGCCATGAGCGACCGCGACGGGCTAGAAGAAGAGCGACGCCTGATGTACGTCGCCATCACCCGCGCGCGCGATAGGCTCTACCTCAGCCATTCGCAAACCCGCATGCTGCACGGCCAGACGCGCTACAACCTAAAAAGCCGTTTTTTTGACGAGTTGCCCGAGGGCAGCCTCAAGTTCCTGACCCCCAAACGCGCGCCCGCGCGCAGCCCCTGGACTGGTAGCAGTACGCCGTCCTGGCAGGCGCCGACCACCAGTTTGCGCACGGAAACTTATGACGCCGGTCCGCCGGTCGCCCGCAAAACCGTCCCCGGCCACGGCCTGCGCGTGGGCTTGCAGGTGTTTCACAACAAATTTGGCGAAGGCAAAGTGCTGACGCTGGAAGGCGAGGGCGCCGACGCCCGCGCCCAAATCAGCTTCCCCCGCCACGGCACCAAATGGCTGGCTCTGAGCGTGGCCAAGTTGACGCCGTTAGAGTAAGGCGGAGGTACGCCTTGGCGCGTTGAAAAAACTGCTTGTTATTCTTCTCGTTAGCTCAATTGTTTAAAATTGTTAATCAAAAATACGGCTATGTTGGCACTTGCATTGGAAATAACTGATCGCGCCAACTGTTTCTGCCCATGAAAGCCATGCCTTACCCCTACGCTATCTACGACGTTTTCACGCAAACCCCCTTGGCCGGTAACCCCCTCGCGATGGTGTTTGACGCCCAGGGTTTGAGCGACGAGGTGATGCAGGCCATCACATGCGAATTCAATTTATCCGAAACAGTGTTTGTACTGCCGCCCGAAAAAGCGGGGAATAGCGCACGTATCCGTATTTTTACCCCAGCCCATGAATTGCCCTTTGCCGGGCACCCTACCGTGGGTACTGCGGTGGCCCTGGCGGAGCGCATGCAGCCCGGGCCAAACCTGGCTATGGTGCTGGAAGAAAACAGAGGCCCGGTTTCCTGCAATGTCCAAGCGAATGGCCAGGCCGCGGCTTTTGCGCGTTTTGAATTACCACGATTGGCTGAAAGCGTCCCTGCACCATTGAATGTGCAGGGCCTGGCAGGCGCATTGGGCTTGGTGCCTGCGCAAGTGGGTTTTGACGATCATCAGATTGGCGTTTGGAGTGCAGGCGTGCCTTTTTTGATGGTGCCGGTGAACAGCATGAATGCGGTGAATCAACTTCAGTTTGACGCCAAGGCGTGGATGCAGGCCGCGCCCCTGGTAGAAGGCCGCACCGTAAGTGCTTATGTGTATTGCCGAGGCGGCGTCAGTGCGCAGGCACATTTCCATGCCCGTGCCTTTGTGCCGGGCATGGGCTTGAACGAGGACCCGGCTACCGGATCGGCGGTGGCGGCTATGACGGGTGCTTTGTATGCGGCTCAAGCTTGGACCGATGGCACGCATGCGCTGCTGATCGAGCAGGGCTTTGCGATGGGTAGGCCCAGCCAGATCCATTTGGATATCACGGTCGCACAGCGCGTCCTCAAGTCGGCCAGCATAGGTGGCTTTGCAGTGCGCATCGCCGACGGTACCTTGGCGCTATAAACCGGGCGCACCGATTAGCCATCGCCACAATTTGGGTGGCTCGGTTTGGGCAGAGTCTTGCGCGCTTGCGTCGACTTTTTTGATAAAGGTCAAGACTGCTTTCTAGGTCGGCGCGCATCATGCACCCATAACCCACACTATCTCATCCATGCAGCACCACCACGCCATGGTGCACCTTGAGCGCCTTGAAAACATGCTGGCCGATTTGTTGCGCCTGGTCAGCGATCAGCGCGGTGGCGATCGCACGCGGGTCGAAGTGGCAGCTGAGTCATTGCCCGGACCGGGCGACTCTCACGTCCAGAGGATGACCCAGCGCGATTTGGACTTTTGCATTGGGGAGCGCGAGATTACCCGTATGCACGAAGTCGGCGCTGCCCTTAGGCGCCTGCACCAGGGCAGCTATGGCTTTTGTACGCTATGTGGCGACGCAATTTTGGAGGCCCGTTTGGACGCCATGCCTGAAACCCCGCATTGCATGGCATCGGCAAACAAGCGCTCGCTCAATGCCTGTACGCGCTTGTAGCTGTACACCCCTTGTTCTAGGGCCTGGGCGCAGGCAGTATTAATGCACTGCGCCGGGTAGCGCTTGGTCAAGCCCACGATGCCCCAGAGCTTTCTCTGACCCACTCGGCCTTCGGCTGCAAACATCAACTCACACAGGCGGCTGGCATGCTGGCCGATCTGGCGGGCTTGGCGCAGGATCAG
>CANNEW010000262.1 GCA_947503685.1 Comamonadaceae bacterium
TGTCAAGCCTTAGGCGGGTGTTCTATCGACTTATATCCAATGCGTTTGGGGCGATTAGGGCAATGCCATTGCGCCAACAATTAATCAGTTAAGCTCACTAACGACAAATATTTGCTATTTAGAGGAGCGATTTCATGCACATAGGCGTCCCCGCCGAAACCGTTGCCGGCGAGACCCGGGTAGCGGCGACTCCGGAAACAGTCAAAAAAATCATTGCCCAAGGGCACACCGTGATGGTGCAAGCGGGTGCCGGTGTTGCGGCCAGCGTCACCGATGCTGCCTATGAAGCCGTGGGCGCACAGATAGGCGACGCCGCTGGCGCCCTGGGTGCCGAACTGGTGCTCAAAGTGCGCGCACCGTCGGCCGCCGAGTTGCCACACATGAAGTCCGGCAGCGCACTGGTTGGCATGCTCAACCCGTTTGACGCCGAAGGCTTGCAGCGCATCGCTGCTGCTGGCTTGACCAGCTTTGCACTTGAAGCGGCACCGCGCACCACGCGTGCGCAAAGCATGGATGTCTTGTCCTCGCAGGCCAATATCGCGGGCTACAAAGCGGTGATGATGGCGGCTGACAAATACCAGCGTTTTTTCCCCATGCTGATGACCGCCGCTGGTACCGTCAAGGCTGCGCGCATTGTGATTCTGGGCGTGGGTGTCGCCGGTTTGCAGGCGATTGCCACCGCCAAGCGCTTGGGTGCGGTCATCGAAGCTTCGGACGTACGCCCCAGCGTGAAAGAACAAGTGGAATCACTCGGTGCCAAGTTTATTGACGTGCCCTATGAAACTGCAGAAGAAAAAGAAGCCGCAGAAGGCGTGGGCGGTTATGCGCGGCCCATGCCGCCTAGCTGGCTGGAGCGCCAGAAGATAGAGGTGGCCAAGCGCGTAGCGCAGGCCGACGCGGTGATTTCGACCGCTTTGATTCCCGGGCGTGCCGCGCCGGTGCTGATCACTGAGGACATGGTCAAGAGCATGAAACCGGGCTCGGTCATCATCGACTTGGCAGCCGGCAAAGGGGCCGATGGCGTGGGCGGCAACTGCCCCCTCTCCGAAGCGGACCGCACCGTAGTCAAGCACGGCGTCACCTTGGTCGGCGAAACCAATCTGCCCGCTCTCGTAGCCGCAGATGCTTCGGCGCTGTACGCACGCAATGTGCTGGATTTTTTGAAACTGGTGCTGCCCAAAGACAAGGGATTCACCGTTGACATGGAAGACGACATCGTAGCGGCCTGCCTGATGACGCAGGGCGGCGAGGTCAAAAGGAAATAAGCATGGACCACACCGTTACCAACCTCATTATTTTTGTGCTGGCTATCTACGTGGGCTACCACGTGGTCTGGAACGTCACACCCGCTTTGCACACGCCGCTGATGGCGGTGACCAACGCGATTTCGGCCATCATCATCGTCGGAGCGATGCTGGCAGCAGCGCTTACCGTCACCCCGCTGGGCAAAACCATGGGCGTGCTGGCGGTGGCGCTGGCGGCAGTGAATGTGTTTGGCGGCTTTCTGGTGACACGGCGCATGCTAGAAATGTTCAAGAAAAAAGCCCCCAAGGCAGGAGCTGAAAAATGAGCATGGACCTCGTTGTTCTTCTTTACCTTGTAGCCAGCATCTTCTTTATTCAAGCGCTTAAAGGGCTATCGCACCCGACCACGTCGATTCGCGGTAATTTGTTTGGCATGAGCGGCATGGCGATTGCCGTGGTCACCACTGCGGCATTAATTTTCGAGCAAGCAAAGTTGTTTGGACAGGTTGACCCTGTTCAAGGTCTTGGCTGGGTGCTGCTCGGTTTGGTGATTGGCGGCGGCGGCGGCGCCATCATGGCCAACCGGGTCGAAATGACCAAAATGCCCGAGCTGGTCGCTTTCATGCACAGCATGATCGGCTTGGCAGCGGTATTCATCGCCATTGCAGCGGTGGTCGAACCTGCGGCTTTTGGCATTGTGGCGCAAGGCTTGGGCACCTTGGACATCCCCAATGGCAACCGCTTAGAGTTGTTCCTGGGTGCGGCGATTGGTGCCATCACCTTCAGCGGTTCGGTCATCGCTTTTGGCAAGCTCTCTGGCAAGTACAAATTCCGTTTGTTCCAAGGCGCGCCGGTGGTGTTTGCCGGTCAGCATATGCTCAATTTGCTCATGGGTATTGACACGGTTGGCCTGGGCGTGTTTTTCATGTTCACTGGCAACTGGGATGCATTTTTGATGATGCTGGCGCTTTCCTTTGTGCTGGGTGTACTCATCATCATCCCGATCGGCGGCGCGGATATGCCGGTGGTGGTCTCCATGCTCAACAGCTATTCGGGCTGGGCGGCGGCAGGTATCGGTTTTTCGCTGAACAACAGCATGTTGATCATTGCCGGTTCGCTGGTCGGCTCTTCCGGCGCAATCCTCTCGTACATCATGTGCAAGGCGATGAACCGCTCCTTCTTCAACGTCATTTTGGGCGGCTTTGGCGGCGAAGCAGGCGTAGCAGCTACCGGCAGCACCGAGCAGCGTCCGGTAAAAAGCGGCAGCGCAGATGATGCGGCCTTTATTCTGGGCAATGCCGAAACCGTCGTCATCGTGCCCGGCTACGGTTTGGCCGTCGCCCGCGCGCAGCACGCAGTCAAAGAGTTGGCCGAAAAACTCACACACAAGGGTATTACCGTCAAATACGCTATCCACCCGGTGGCTGGGCGTATGCCAGGACATATGAATGTGCTCTTGGCTGAGGCCGAAGTGCCTTACGACCAGGTGTTTGAGATGGAAGACATCAACGGCGGGTTCGGCCAGGTGGTCGTGGCCATCATCTTGGGCGCCAACGACGTGGTCAACCCTGCGGCCATGATCAAAGGTTCAGCCATTTACGGCATGCCGATTTTGGAGGCCTACAAAGCCAAAACCATCATCGTCAACAAGCGCTCTATGGCTGCTGGTTATGCCGGTTTGGACAACGAACTCTTCTACATGGACAAAACCATGATGGTGTTTGGCGACGCCAAGAAGGTGGTGGAAGATATGGTCAAGGCGGTAGAGTAAATCCATTCGAATGTTCCAGTCTGTGAAGGGGGAAAATTGACTACCAGTTATTCAAGTGTGATCGGCATCATCGGCGGCAGCGGTGTCTACGATATCGATACTTTGCAGGATAAGCAATGGAAGAAAGTCGAGTCTTCCTTTGGCGAACCATCCGATGAGTGCCTGTTTGGCAATATAAGTGGGCAGGCCATGGTATTTCTACCGCGACACGGGCGTGGCCACAAAATCCCGCCCTCAGCCATCAATTACCGCGCAAACATCGATGCGCTCAAACGTGCTGGTGTGACCGACCTGATTTCTGTCAGCGCTGTCGGTTCGCTTAAAGAAGAATTGCCGCCGGGTACTTTTGTCATCGTTGACCAGTTCATTGATCGCAGCTTTGCCCGTGAAAAAAGTTTTTTCGGCACCGGACTGGTTGCCCATGTGTCCATGGCGCATCCGGTGTGTAATCGTTTGGGCAACCACCTTGAAATAGCTGCACTTGAATTGCAGCTTCCAGTGGTTAGAAATGGTACTTATCTGGTGATGGAAGGACCTCAATTCTCCACCTTGGCCGAATCAAGGCTCTACCGCCAATGGGGCTGTGACGTTATCGGCATGACCAACATGCCCGAGGCCAAACTTGCGCGTGAAGCAGAGATTTGCTATGCCTCTGTGGCAATGGTGACAGATTTCGATTGTTGGCATCCTGACCATGATGCGGTGACGGTGGAAGCCATTATCAAAGTGCTGCTGGCTAATGCGGATAATGCCAGGTCTTTGGTAAAAGCAGTCACGCCTTCGCTGGCTGCGGACCTGCATGCGCCCGTTTGCGGTTGTAGAAAGGCTTTGGATTTCGCCATCATTACCTCACCGAATGCGCGCGATGCCAAGCGGGCCGCACAACTCGATGCCGTTGCCGGAGCGCTTCTCAAACCCTCCACTTGAATGAAC
>CANNEW010000263.1 GCA_947503685.1 Comamonadaceae bacterium
CCCAATGCCGGCGACGATTTGCAAGCCATCAAAAAAGGCGTCATGGAGTTAGCCGATTTGGTCGTCATCAACAAGGCCGACATCGACCCAGACGCAGCCACGCGTGCGCAAGCCCAAATCACCAGCGCCTTGCGCCTGCTTGGCTTGCACGGCAACCCCGAGCGTCTAGGTTGGAGCCCGCAGGTGGTGCCTATCAGTGCTTTGCAAGGCACCGGCATCAGCCAGTTTTGGGAGGCGGTCAGCGCCTTTCGCACCTTGCAAGCTGAGAGCGGCCGCTTTGCGTCGCGCCGCCAAAGCCAGGCCCTGGCCTGGATGTGGGAGCGCATTGATGCTGGCTTGAAACATCGTTTTGAGGCCCAAGCTGCGGTCGCAGCCCTGCTGCCCCAACTCAGCGATCAGGTGCGCGCCGGTCAGTTACCCGCGTCCACCGCAGCGCGCTTGTTGTTGGAGGCGGGGCGATGAGCTTGCTAGATGCCGCTTATCAGCATGTCGAGCGCGGCGACTATGGTGTGGCTTTGGGCGCTGCAGTCCAAGACGCTGCGGCCCAGCCATTTGCACGGCAGGGCCGCGATGTTGGGCGTCAAAAGCCGGTAAACGTTGCCTTCAATTTCCCACTCGGGGCTCAGGCGCGAAACGGCGGGGAAGGGCAGCCGATCGACCGGGTACAGTGGCAGCACCACGCGAGTTGCAAGCTTGTCCAGCAAGGGGCTTTGGATGTCCAGCAGGTAAGGCACTTCGCCCTTGCTGGGCGCCAAGCTGGTGTGGACGTGGTACTGCGTCACAGCGGCTTACCCGTCCAAAGTGCATCGCGCCAGGCCTCGTTCCAAAGCCCGTTTTCCTCGACATGCCGGTTATACCCATCAATCGCTTCTTGGTTGTCTGCCAGCCATTGCGCTTCGCGCAGACTTTTCACCTGGTTGGCAAGTGCTACTTCGAGCACCTGTGAGACATTGACCTTAAGTTGTTTGGCCTGGCGCAGTAAGTCGCTGTTCACGCTGAGATTGACCGGTTTTTTTGCTGCTGTGTATTCATAAGCCATGGCGAATCCTTTGTAATGCATGCGCAATCTTAATGCGCATATTCGAATTTTAGACAGAAAGGCATCCCCCCATGCAAGACATATTGGAGCAACTCGAAGCCAAGCGCGCGGCGGCGCGCATGGGCGGCGGCGAAAAGCGCATCAGCGCGCAGCACGGCAAAGGCAAGCTGACGGCGCGCGAGCGCCTGGAAGTGCTGCTCGACGAAGGCACGTTTGAAGAATGGGACATGTTTGTCGAGCACCGCTGCACCGACTTTGGTATGCAAGACAACAAAATTCCCGGCGACGGCGTGGTCACCGGTTACGGCATGATCAATGGCCGACTGGTATTTGTGTTTAGCCAAGACTTCACGGTGTTTGGCGGCGCATTGAGCGAATCGCATGCCGAAAAGATTTGCAAAATCATGGACCAGGCCATGAAAGTGGGCGCACCGGTGATCGGCCTGAACGACTCGGGCGGCGCGCGTATCCAGGAGGGCGTGGCCTCGCTAGGCGGCTATGCCGATGTGTTCCAGCGCAATGTCATGGCCAGCGGCGTGGTTCCGCAAATGTGCATGATCATGGGGCCTTCGGCGGGCGGCGCGGTCTATTCACCCGCCATGACCGATTTCATCTTCATGGTCAAAGACAGCTCCTATATGTTTGTCACCGGCCCCGAGGTGGTGAAAACCGTGACGCACGAAGAAGTCAGCGCGGAGGAATTGGGCGGCGCGATTACCCACACCACCAAAAGCGGCGTGGCTGATCTGGCTTTTGACAACGACGTGGAAGCGCTCTTAATGCTGCGCCGCCTCTACAACTATTTGCCCCTGTCCAACCGCGAGAAAGCCCCGGTGCGCCAAAGCGGCGACCCTGCGCACCGCATGGACATCAGCCTCAATACGCTGGTGCCGGAGAACCCCAACAAAGCCTATGACATGAAGGAGCTCATCCTCAAAACCGTGGACGATGGCGACTTCTTCGAAATCCAACCCGAGTACGCCAAAAACATTCTGGTCGGCTTTGCGCGCATGGACGGCCAGACCGTGGGTATCGTGGCCAATCAGCCCTTGGTGTTGGCCGGTTGCTTGGATATCAAGAGCAGCATCAAAGCCGCGCGCTTTGTGCGTTTTTGCGATGCCTTCAATATCGCCGTCATCACCTTTGTCGATGTCCCAGGTTTTATGCCCGGCACCAGCCAGGAGTACGGCGGCATCATCAAGCACGGCGCCAAATTGCTCTATGCCTATGCCGAGTGCACCGTGCCCAAAATCACCGTCATCACGCGCAAGGCCTATGGCGGCGCGTATGACGTGATGGCCTCTAAACATTTGCGCGGCGACGTGAACTTTGCCTGGCCCAATGCTGAGATTGCAGTCATGGGCGCGAAGGGTGCGGTGGAAATTATTTTCCGCGAGGATAAAGGCGATCCTGAAAAACTCGCGGCCAAGGAGGCTGAATACAAAGCGCGCTTTGCTAACCCCTTTGTTGCCGGCGCACGTGGGTTTATTGACGATGTCATCTTGCCCGCTGAAACCCGCAAGCGCATATGCCGTTCGCTGGTGATGCTGAAGGATAAAAAACTGGAAAACCCGTGGCGTAAGCATGGGAATATTCCGCTGTGATGTTTATGCGAGTTGCTTGTATGGTGCTCGCAGGCTCGGGTGGCCCGGACGTTTTGCTCCGTGTCCCCCGCGCTGCGCGCTCCTCCTTTACCTACGCAAAACGCCCGGGCCAGCCGAGCCTGGGGTGGGGCGCGCCCAATGGGACGTGCGCGGCGCGTCTGCGAGTGCTCACAACGTCCTTCGCAGCAGTGGGACCGGTGTGTCCGGTGCAGCGAAGTAAAGGAGGAGCGCGCAGCGCGGGGGACATGAGCGTAAGCGGGTACGCCGTTCCCGCTGCGGGCTCAGAAGAATTTCTAAGCAACTTGCAGAGTTGCTAACCAAGTATTGTTAGGGGATAACTATGTTTACCAAAATTCTTATTGCCAACCGAGGCGAAATCGCCTGCCGCGTTATCGCTACCGCTCGCAAGATGGGCATTGCCACTGTGGCGGTGTATTCGGATGCCGATAAAGAGGCGCGCCATGTAGCGCTTGCCGACGAAGCGGTGCGCATCGGGCCGGCGCCTAGCCGCGAGAGTTATTTGCTGGCCGATGTGATCATTGCCGCTGCCAAGTCTACGGGCGCGCAAGCTATTCATCCGGGTTATGGCTTTCTGAGCGAGAACGCGGCATTTTCCAAGCGCTGCGAGGAGGAGGGGATCGTATTTATCGGGCCTAAACACCATTCCATCGCCGCCATGGGCGACAAGATCGAGTCCAAAAAACTGGCCGGTGCGGCAGGGGTGAACTGCATTCCCGGTGTGAACGATGCGATCGAAACGCCCGAGCGTGCGGTGGAGATTGCCAAGGGCATCGGCTACCCGGTGATGATCAAGGCCAGCGCCGGCGGCGGCGGCAAGGGCTTGCGCGTGGCCTATAACGATAGGGCAGCGTTTGAAGGTTTCACCAGTTGCCGTAACGAGGCCCACAATAGCTTTGGCGATGACCGCGTTTTTATCGAAAAATTTGTCGAAGAACCGCGCCATATAGAAATCCAATTAATCGGTGACGCACACGGCCATGTGCTGTATCTGAACGAGCGCGAATGCTCTATACAGCGGCGCCACCAAAAAGTGATTGAAGAGGCGCCTTCGCCCTTTATCAGCGAGGCCACCCGCAAAGCCATGGGCGAGCAGGCGGTGGCTTTGGCTAAAGCGGTGGACTACCAAAGCGCGGGTACGGTGGAGTTTGTGGTCGGCAAGGACCAAAGCTTTTACTTCCTTGAGATGAACACCCGCTTGCAGGTAGAGCATCCGGTGACCGAGGCGATTACCGGCCTGGACTTGGTGGAGTTG
>CANNEW010000264.1 GCA_947503685.1 Comamonadaceae bacterium
ATGGCCACTTCCGGCATGCGTACGCCTGATGTGCTGGCCATGGCACTTTTGGTTTTTGCTGGTAGTTCCCAGTTGGCGGCTATTCCGCTGATCGCGGCAGGGGCACCTTTGTGGGTGATTTTGGCGACTGCGTTTTGCGTGAACCTGCGTTTTGTAGTTTTTAGTGCACACCTGCGCAGTTATCTAATGCATTTGCCGCGTAGGCAGCGCTTGGTGGTGGGCTATTTTGTTGCCGACCTCACTTATTTCTTGTTTACCAAGCGCTACCCGGTGCCGGCGACGACCGAGGCCGAGCGCGCCGACCAAATGGCCTATCTGGCAGGCAATGCCACGCTCAATTGGTTCACTTGGACCACCTGCAGCGTACTGGGCGTGGTGCTGGCCAACTACATTCCTCCAGCCTGGGGCCTGGGCTTTGCTGGTGTGCTGGCTCTGACCGGTATTTTGTGCTCGCTGGCCACCAGCCGTATGCGCGTTTTTTCCGCAGGCATCGGTGCGGTAGTGGCCATCATGGCCTACGCACTGCCGCTCAAGCTCAACATTCTGTTGGCGATTGTGCTGGCGGTCCTACTCTGCCTGCTGCTGGAGTCCACTATGGCGCCGGCTACCGTGGAGGACTAGCTATGGAATCGCTGATGGCGTACCTGAGCGCTTTGGGTTTGAACGATGGGGATCCCTGGACGTTTTTGTCGATTGTGTTGATGGCCTGCATCACGGTGATCACGCGTTCTTTTTTCTTTATTTCCGATGCGCCCTGGACCCTGCCATCCTGGGCGCAGCGCGGCATGCAATATGCGCCGATTGCGGCACTGGCCGCTGTGGTCTTGCCGGAAATTGTGATGACCCAAGGCATTTTTATCCACTCCCTGGCTGATGCGCGCATTTACGGCGCCCTGGCCGGTGCGGCCTACTTTTTCTGGCGGCGCGGCAGCGGGCAAGCGGTGCTGGGCACGATTGTGGCGGGCATGTCGGTTTACATTCCCCTACATCTCGGTTTGCATTGGTAAGGTGGCTTGCAAGGTGTAGGCTGTAATGGGGCATTGCGCAGGTTAAGCGCGCTACCTAAAATCCACGGCACACCCTATTTTTTAACCCCATATTGAGCAGGCCATGAACCTTATCCGTTTTCAAGATTTATGCATCCAGGGCAAGGTTGCCGGGATGCGCGTATTCATCCGCGCGGACCTGAACGTCCCGCAAGATGCCAGCGGCGCCATCACCGAAGACACCCGCATACGCGCCAGCATTCCCTGTATCCGCATGGCTTTGGACGCCGGGGCCGCGGTCATGCTGACCTCGCACCTGGGCCGACCGACCGAAGGCCAGTGGCGTCCCCAAGACTCGCTCGCACCGGTGGCGCAGCGCCTGTCCGAGCTGCTGGGCCGCCCTGTGCCCTTGCTGCGCGACTGGGTGAACGGCGTGGCCGTACGTCGCGGTGAAGTCGTGCTGCTGGAAAACTGCCGCGTGAACGTGGGTGAAAAAAATAACGACGAAGCCCTGGCGCGCAAGCTGGCGCAGCTGTGCGATATTTTTGTGCACGACGCCTTTGGCACCGCCCACCGCGCCGAAGCCAGCACTTACGGTATCGCCCAGTACGCCGCGCTAGCCTGTGCCGGGCCGTTGCTGGCTGCTGAAATGGATGCCATTTCCAAGGCCTTCCTGGCCCCGCGCAGGCCGCTGGTGGCCATCGTGGCCGGCTCCAAAGTCTCCACCAAACTCACTATTCTCAAAAGCCTGGCAGCCAATGTGGACCAGCTTATCGTTGGCGGCGGTATTGCCAATACGTTTATGTTGGCGGCGGGCCTGAAAATTGGCAAAAGCCTGGCCGAGCCCGATTTATTGGACCAGGCGCGCGCAGTGATCGAAGCCATGCGCGCGCGCGGCGCGGCGGTGCCGATACCCACTGATGTAGTTACCGCCAAAATCTTTGCCGCCGATGCGCCTGCCAGCATTAAATCGGCCAACGAAGTGGAAGATGACGACTTGATCCTAGACATCGGCCCGCAAACTGCCCAGTTACTGGCCGACCAGTTGATGCGCGCGGGGACGATTGTCTGGAACGGCCCGGTGGGCGTGTTTGAGTTTGCCGCTTTTGAGCAAGGCACCAAAACCATTGCGCAGGCAATTGCCGCCTCCAGCGCCTTTAGCATTGCCGGTGGAGGTGACACCCTGGCCGCGATCGCCAAATACGGCATCGAGTCGCAGGTGGGCTATATTTCTACGGGCGGTGGCGCATTTTTGGAAGTGCTGGAGGGCAAAACGCTACCTGCCTTTGAGATACTGGCGCGCCGCGCCGCGGCCTGATGTGCACCGCTTGCGGGTCTGCCGCGTTTAGCTGAGTAGTCTTGCAGGGTATGCTTTCGCGTCAAGTTGCGCTTTGGAATTTGGCAAGACAATGAGGGGCCGCGCACAGTGCGTTGGTTATTTCTATTTTTTTGGGAACTTTACATGTCAAATCGTCGTGAATTCGTGGTTCAGTTGGGTGTAGGCGCAAGCGCGCTGGTGTCAGGTGCGGTGTTTGCTGCTGTGCCTATGGTGGCAGAGTCCGATCCCAATGCAGCTAGCTTGGGTTACAAAGCCGATGCCAGCAAAGTGGACAAAACCAAATTTCCCAAATACGCCGCCGGCCAAAATTGCAGCAGCTGCGCTTTGTTCCAAGGCAAAGCCAGTGATGCCGCCGGTGTTTGCCCCTTGTTTGCGGGCAAGCAAGTCTCAGGATCTGGCTGGTGTAGCGCCTACGCCAAGAAAGCCTAAGCCGCTTTTTTTGACCCAGACCGGCCAGCGCACGCGCGCTGCGCCGGGTCTGGACGCACAATTTTGCCATGGCGTGCCAGCGAAGCGCCCGCTTTTTTCAGACCCGCCATGGACCTCAATTTCTCCGCACTCTCCCCGCCCTTGCAGGCCGCTGCCCGCGACGCAGGCTTGCTTATTGCGACCGAGGTGCAAGCCCGCAGCATCGCGCCGATTTTGCAAGGGCAAGATGTGTTCGTCTGCGCGCCCACAGGTTCGGGCAAAACCCTAGCCTATGTCTTGCCCTTGCTCGAGGCTGCCGCACAAGGCGCTGCGCACAACGCCAAAGGGGCCAAACTGGCCGCCACGCTGGTGCTAGTGCCCACCCGTGAACTGGCAGCCCAGGTAGGCGAGGTATTCAAAAGCCTGGCCCAGCGTCTGCCCTATGGCGTCAAAGTGAGTGTCATTTTTGGCGGTGTGTCGATACAGCCCCAGTTGCGCGGTTTGCGCGGCGGCACCGACATCGTTGTGGCCACGCCTGGCCGCTTGCTCGATGTCATAGCCCACAACGCATTGCCCTTGTCCAGCGTGCGCACCCTGGTGCTGGACGAAGCCGATCGCATGCTCGACCAAGGCTTTGCCGATGAGGTGCAGGCTGTTTTGGGGCACATTCCCCTGCCATGCCAGCGCCTGTTTTTGTCGGCCACCTTTGCGCCGGCAGTCAGTGGCTGGGCTATGGCTTTGCTCCAGCAGCCGGTGCGCGTGGACTTGCGCCAGGCCCTTGCAGCTCAGGCCGACATCACGCAACGCGCCTTTGCGGTGGACAGCGAAAAACGCACGCGCCTGCTGCGCCATTTGATGGCTGGCGCGCACTGGAGCCGGGTACTGGTGTTTGTCGCCACGCAATACGCCGCAGAAATCGTGGCCGATAAATTGCGCAAAGCGGGATTGCGCGCCGAGCCTTTGCACGGCCACCTCAGCCAGGGCAAACGCAGCCAGGTGCTGGAGGACTTCAAGGCCGCGCGCATCCGCGTGGTCGTGGCCACCGATTTGGCGGCGCGCGGCATCGATGTGTTGCAACTGCCAGTGGTGGTGAATTACGATTTGCCGCGCTCGGCGCAGGACTACACCCACCGCATTGGCCGCACCGGTCGCGCCGGTGAAAGCGG
>CANNEW010000265.1 GCA_947503685.1 Comamonadaceae bacterium
GGTATGGTCGATGTCTGCAGGCGCTTAATTGCGCTGGACGCCGACGTAAATAAAACCGGTTGGACCCCATTGCATTACGCCGCCTCCGGTGGGCACATCGAGGTGATCAAACTGTTGCTCAGCCACTCCGCCTATATCGATGCGGAATCGCCCAACCTGACGACGCCTTTGATGATGGCGGCCATGTACGGCAGCCCCCAAGCTGTGGAACTGCTTTTGGCCGAAGGCGCAGATGCCAGTCTAAAAAACCAAAAAGGCATGACTGCGCTGGATTTTGCGGACGTGGCGGACAAACAGACTTCAGCAAAGATCTTGGTGCGACACATGATTGCGCGTCCCATTCCTTAGTGGGGCGCGCTGGCTTCGCGGCAGTGAAGTCGGCGTAATCCTTGCATCTTGAGTCCAGTTGGCCGCAGTTTGCCGAGCCTAATCCAATGATCGTGGATTTCACTAATTCATACGATGTATATTATGTTAATAAAAATATACAGGCGTCCTAACAAGAGAAGTTAGGTGCACTGGAATGCGCCCAGCCCTACAAATGGCCCCAGGCCATTAGCGCTTCCTGCCCTTGCAACACCAGGTCCACTTTGGCGCCCACCGGCAGCAGTACCTTGGTCGGAACATGGCCTAGGGGCAGACCCATTACGATAGGAATAGAAACCTGGGTGCGCAGCCATTGCGCCACGGTGTCGAGTTTGAAGCCTTTATCGTGTGGCACCAGTTTGTAATTCGTGAACTGGCCGAGCACGAGGGCCTTTTGCTGCGCGAAAACACCGCTGTGCAGTAACTGGGTCAGCATGCGCTCCAGCCTGTAGGGGTGCTCGCCCACATCTTCCAAAAACAAAACGCCGCCGCGCACTTTCGGCATATAGGGCGTGCCGAGCAGTGATGCCAGCACTGATAAATTACCGCCCCACAGCTTGGCGCCAAGGATTTCATGATCCTTTTGGGCCGCCTGACCGCGTGGCAGTCGCCAGCCAACGCCTTCGCCTTGCGCCAGTAATAAATCATCAAAGCAGGCTTGCATGATCTCGTCGGGTTCGTCCTCGGTGCCGAAATCCTCGACAATGCAGGGGCCTTGCCAGGTGATAGCGCCGGTCTTGGCCATCAAGCCCAGCTGCAAGGCGGTGAAATCGCTCAGGCCCACAAACTGGGTGCCCGATTCAATCGCTTTGGCTAGCGCTGCATAGGGCAGGTCGGCAAGGATGCGGGTCAACCCGTAACCGCCGCGCGAAATCATGGCGACATGGGCGCCGCTGGCTGCCGCCCGCGCAATTGCCGCCATACGAGTCGCATCGTCCCCGGCAAAGCGCTGGTAGCTGGACAAGGCATCGGGGTCGATTTCCACCTCGTGCCCCAGGGCGCGCAGCCGCTTTACGCCTCGGCGGAAAGCCACTTTGTCGCGCACGGCGCTGGACGGGGAATAAATGTAAATATGGCTCATGGCTTGCTTTTTGGCGCTGGGCAATGAATATTGTTCACGGCTAAGGATACTCTTCAGATCCAGCTTTCCGTCTTTGCGAAGCAAAGCAATTGAGCTTTGCTGGCATATAGGCACAAATGGATCTCCACTTCGCTAGGTTTCTGGGAATAAAGCAAGTTTGCAGACCTGCTTCACATGATTTCAAGCGGCGGCAAAAAATGGTAAGGCCGCTAAGGCAATCGCCTCGCCATGCTCCTGCACAAAATGGCCGGCCTCAGGCAGCAGCATCACATGCTCACAGCCGCGAATTTGCCTTTGCAATCCGCGCATGACCGGCTCGCCCAATACTGGATCTTGTTGCCCGATAGCCATAAAGCTGCGACCTTCCCACTCGGTCTGCCAGAAATCACGGGCTTGGCGCGCAATCTCGGCACCCGGACTATCTACGAATTCGGGCACCATATTCGGAAAAACGCGCAGAGCAGCACGGTGACCAGCGTCCGGAAAGGGCGCGTTATAGGCTTGCCACTCTGGCTCGGCCATGTGGCTGTTGCCCCTAGCAAAAAGCCGTCCCACGTCAAACTCGGGGTTTTTCGCGCACCAGGCGCGCCAGCCTAGAAAGCCGGGCGACAGCGGCGCATCGCCACAGGCCAGCAGCGTGTTCATGGCCAATAGTCCACCATAGCGCTGCGGGGCGGCTATGGGCAAGGTAAGGCCAAAAATGCCGCCCCAGTCCTGCACGACCAAAACCATGTTTTTCAGGTCCAAGCGCTCGACTAATTCAACCAATACCTGGCGGTGAAAGTCAAACTGGTGGGCGCTGTCTTTTTTGGGCTTGTCGCTCTTGCCAAAGCCTATCAAGTCGGGCGCCACGACCCGATGCCCTGCCCCAGTAAAAACTGGAATCATCTTGCGGTAAAGGTAGCTCCAGGCCGGATTCCCGTGCAAACACAGATAAGTCAGGTCAGCGTTCCGAGGGCCCGCGTCCAAATAATGCAGGCGCAAGCCATCCAAAGCGGGAAGGTCATTGAGGTAATTCGGCGCCCACGGATAGTCCGGAAGATCGGCAAACCGAGCATCAGGGGTGCGCAGGCTATCTTCACGCAAGGGGCTCATATTGGCTCGCTTAGGCTTAAAAAAATCACGCAAGGTGTCGGCGCACTCCTGTGCCAGCAACCCGCCTTGTAGGCGGGTGTGGTGGTTAAGGGCCTCCACGGCAAATATATCCAACACCGAACCGGCCGCGCCAGCGCGCAGGTCGCTCGCACCAAACACCACTCTTTGGAGTCTGGCATTAATGAGTGCGCCGCTGCACATAGCACAGGGCTCAAGGGTCACATAGAGCGTGCAATCGTCCAGACGGTAATTTCCCAGCGCTAGCGCAGCAGCGCGCAGCGCCACCACTTCGGCGTGGGCGGTAGGGTCGCTATTTGCAATGCAGCGGTTGTGACCGCTTGAAATCAGTCGCCCGTTTTGCACTACTACGGCGCCAACCGGCACCTCGCCCGCTTGTGCAGCCAAGGTCGCTTGCTCCAAGGCAAGACGCATCCAATGCGCGTCATCAGGCAGGGTTTCAGCCATTGGTAAAGCCCTAAAGAGAGGCCCCAGTCAAGCCCATTTTTCGCATCCAGGCACCCAGTGCCTGGTCGTCCGGACCACCCGCATCGTAAATCTCTAACATGCGGGCATGCGCTTCAGGACGATGCTGATTCACTTTAACTTTGCACTGCATACCAATGATTTTTAATGAAAAAGCGACGATGGAACCAAGCATTTTCGTGGTGTAATCCCCGGACAAACCCCTCCACTGGTCGGCATAGGCGGGCTCATGGTCGGCGATCAGCTGCTTGAGCAAAGCATCTTTGGCATCGTGCCCGTCCAGCACTTGGGCATCAACCACACAATGCACCGCTACGTAGTTCCAAGTCGGCACGCGCGCCAGATCCGGATAAACCTTGGGCGACATATAGGCATGCGGCCCCATAAACGTCACCACCGCCTGCGAGCGTTGCGCTAGGTATCTCCAGTGCGGATTGCCCCGTGCGCAATGCCCGAGCAATACGCCGTGTTCAGCCCCCTGCCCCGGTTGCGCCTCCCAATGTACCGGCAAGTGCGTAACAAAGGGTAAGCCCGCATCGTCGGTGGAAATCAGGCTGGCAAAAGGATGCGCCTGCATGATGTCGATCGCCACTTGCGTGTCTTTAGGGTCGAATTGGCTGGGCAGGTACATGGTCTTGCGTTCTGTTCGCAGGTCTATTCCCAAGCGCTAAGGCAAGCAAAGGCGCAAAAGGCAGAGAAAACGAGAGAGCGGGAAAGATGGGATTTCATTGTTGAGATGATAAACGTCAGCTTATTTTGCGCAAGATGGTCAGAGCACTTGTTCAGTTGGCGCTCAGCGCTGAAAAGACTACTAATCCACTTGCTTTGCACATCTGA
>CANNEW010000266.1 GCA_947503685.1 Comamonadaceae bacterium
CGACCATCATCGCCAAAGCCCAGGTCAGCGCCGCTTTGTGCGACGCCGCGCTTTTGGAGGAATTGCAGTTTTGCCAAACTCCGGGCCATGCGCAATACCAGCCACTATTGCAACAAGTGCTGGCGTTTCGCAGCGACGCTGCGGACGCCTTGGAAGCGCGCATGCAAACCTATGGCAGCGATTGGACGCCACACCCCACCAGCCGCGACGATGTGTGCTTGATCGCCTTTACCAGTGGCACCACCGGTCAGCCCAAAGGCACCATGCATTTCCACCGCGATGTACTGGCCATGTGCGACTTGTTTCCGCGCCATGTCTTGCAGATGGACGCCGACGACGTGGTCTGCGGTACGCCGCCAGTGGCTTTTACCTTTGGCCTGGGAGGTCTGCTGGCTTTCCCCTTGCGTTTTGGCGCCAGCACCGTGCTGCTGGAGCGCCATACGCCTGAATCACTTTTGCAAACTATCGCCAATTACCGCGCTACGCAGTGCTATACCGCGCCCACCATGTACCGGCAAATGGCGGCGCTGGCGGCGGAGCATGATCTATCCAGCCTGCAGCATCCGGTCAGTGCAGGCGAAGCCTTGCCCGATGCCACGCGCCAGGCCTGGAAGCAGGCCACCGGGCTGCAAATTACCGACGGTATTGGTGGCACCGAAGTCATGCACATCTATATCGCCAGCGCCGGCGACCAAGTGCGCGATGGCAGTATCGGCAAAGTGGTGGCGGGCTATGAGGCGCGCGTGGTGGATGCGCAGATGCAGCCGGTGCCTGCGGGCACACCAGGCCGGCTGGCAGTGCGTGGTGCCACAGGTTGCCGCTATTTAGATGACCCGCGCCAGCGCGACTATGTGGTGGACGGTTGGAACCTTCCCGGCGATACATTCGTGATGGATGCCGATGGCTACTTCAGCTACTGCGCGCGCAATGACGACATGATTATTTCGGCCGGTTACAACATTGCAGGGCCCGAGGTGGAAAGCGCCTTGCTGCTGCACCCGGCGGTGCTTGAATGCGCCGTGGTGGGTATGCCAGACGCTGAGCGCGGCCAGATTGTGCAGGCCTTTATCGTGCTCAAACCGGGGCACAGCAGCGATACGGCCATGGCCGTAGCACTGCAAGAGCATGTCAAGCACAGCATTGCGCCCTTCAAATATCCGCGCAAAGTAGCGTTTGTTCCATCGCTTCCGCGCACCGAAACCGGCAAATTGCAGCGTTTCAAACTGCGTCAACTCCAAAGCTAGGACACCCCATGTTTCAAACCTTGCAACCGCCCGATTGGGCTCCGGCCAAAGGCTATTCCAACGGCCTGGTAGCCAGTGGGCGTACGGTATTTTTGGCGGGCATGATCGGCTGGAACGGCCAGTGCCAATTCGAAAGCGACGACTTTGTAGTCCAGTGCCGCCAGGCCTTGCAAAACATCGTGGACACCCTGGCCTGCGCCCAGGCCGGGCCGCAGCATGTGGTGCGCATGACCTGGTATATCACCGACAAGCAGGAGTATCTGCGACGCGCTCGCGAGCTGGGCCGGGTGTACCAGGAAGTCATCGGTCGCCATTACCCGGTGATGACTTTGGTGCAAGTTACCGCCTTGCTGGAAGACCGCGCCCAAGTGGAAATCGAAGCGACCGCCGTACTGCCGGACTAAGCAACTGCGCCACGGTGGGGCGCTACCATAGGCGTTTGCCAAGATCGCTTAAAAGGTTTGCACGCTATGTCGGACACCCGTTCTCGCACCTCTTTCCGTTTTTTCCATCGCTTGCGCGTGCGTTGGGCCGAAGTGGATTTGCAAAAAATCGTCTTCAACCCGCATTACCTTATGTATGCGGACACCGCCCTGGCCGACTACTGGCGCGCACTTGCCCTGCCGTATGAGCAAAGCTTGCGCGCCATGGGCGGCGATTTGTTTGTGCGCAAATCGACGCTGGAGTTTCATGCCTCTGCCGTCTATGACGACGTGCTCGATGTCGGCTTGCGCTGCGCGCGCATTGGCAATAGCTCTCTGACGCTGGTGAGCGGCATCTTTCGGGGCGAGCAACTGTTGGTTGGCGCCGAATTGGTCTATGTGTTTGCCGACCCGATCGCCAAAGTATCTCTGCCCGTGCCCCAGGTCTTGCGCGACTTGCTGACGCAGTTTGAGCAAGGCCAATCGCCGGTGCGCGCCGTACTGGGCGATTGGCAAACCCTGCATGAAGCGGTATGCGGTTTGCGCCCTGCCGAGCCGCAGGATGCGAAGGCGCAGCACTGCGTGCTCTATAACGCCATGCACGAGGCGGTGGCTTGCGGGCGTTATGTACCGGGTCCGCAGGCGCGGGTGGAGGGCCTATTCGTCAGTCCTTTGCTGCGCGGCGCGGGTTGGGCAAGCGTGGTGCGCCAGCATTTAATGGCGGCTACCGCCTGAGTTAGCCGACAAGGCTTAAATGTCTTCGAGCAAAGGGTAAGGCAGAGCCAACAATCGCAGTGCGGGGCCATCGACGCTGCCTGCGTGCAGCACCCCGTTCTCAGCTGCCTGGGTTTGCAGACTGGCGATGCACAGCCAGCGGCCATCGGGGCCATAAGCGTTTTGCACCACCGTGCCGCAGGATTGTTCTGCATCCAATGCCGAAAACAATTCTTGTCCTGCTGCGAGTACTGGGCTTGCACCTAGCGGCCAGGCATCCACCGTAGACAAGATGTAAGCGCGCCGTTTGAGCGTGCCCCGGAACTGGCTGCGCGCCACCACCTCCTGGCCGGGGTAGCAACCTTTTTTAAAGTTCACGCCGCCGACAGATTCGTAGTTCAGCATCTGCGGCACAAAAGCTTCGAACACGGGCGCGCTGAGGGTGGCAATGCCGGAGAGCACTTCGCCCAAAGCCCAGTCGGCAGCGCTGTTTTGCTGGGGGTGTGGTGGCGCGCTGTTGGCGGCGCCTATCCAGAGTTGACGCTGGGTTTGCAAGGCGGGGTACAGGTTGACGATATGGACGCCATCGACTTGGGCAGCGGTCCAGGCGGCGCTGTCTGGCAAGGCAACACAGGCCGAGCCCGTCAGGCCCCACAGGGCATATGCGTCACTGGCATCGTGCAGCTTGACTTTGGCGCGCAGCACAAACATGGACAAGCGCTTAAGGGTTGCCGCCAGAAGGTCGCGGCTGCAAATAAGCAGCAGCTGTTCGGGCTGGCCGCGTAAGCCAATAAAGCTGGCCTGCATACGGCCCTTGGCGCTGCAAAAAGCCGCCAGGCGCGCATGCTGCGCGTCCAGCAGCAGAAAGTCGTTGGTCAGTTGGTTATGGATAAAACTGGCAGCGTCTGGGCCATTCAGGGCGATGACGCCCAGATGGCCTAGTGGCGCGGCGCCTGAGGGCAGAGCGTAGTGACTAGTGGGTGACGCAGCAGATTGAGGCAGGGCAGATGGGGCAGGCAACATAGGCGCAATTATGCGTGCCATCGTCTTACCCGCGCACCCAGGTGGGCTATGGCGCAGCCTTGCCGCTTGCGCTTTTGCTGCGGCTTTGAGGGCCTAGTCCACGATCAGGCTACAGCGGGCCTTAATTTTTAGAAAGGCTGCACGCTCATTGCACAGTTTGACCGCCAGGCGGGCGCCCTGGGCCGATGAGCGCACATAGATGGAACAGCTCAAAGCCATTTTCAAACCGTCGGTACGGCTGTCAAAACCGGCTGCGCAATGGCCGTACTGACCCAAACCGGGCTGCTCGCGGGCATACAGCTCTTGCAAAGAGCCCGGTAGTTGGGACGGCGAGACAGTGGGAAATTCCTCGGCGCTCGCCGCCATAGGCTGGGCCATCAAACACAGACAAGCGGCCAGCAGCGCCAGACCTGGGCGCGGCGCGGGAAAAATCGATGGCG
>CANNEW010000267.1 GCA_947503685.1 Comamonadaceae bacterium
TTGGAGGCGGTGTGGATTGAGCCTTCGCAGCGCGATCATGCCCGTGCCCTGGGTTATACCGTGGTCGATTCGGCTACTGCCGTGGCCACCCATTTGAATAAAGTATTGCGCGATAACGCAGCCGATCTGCTCAGCCACGACGAAGTGCAGCAGCTACTGGACAAGCTCACAGCCAAGTCGCCCAAGCTGGTGGAAGACTTGGTGCCTTCCAAGCTGTCTTTGGGCGTGCTCACCCGCACCTTGCAAGGTTTGCTCAACGACTCGGTATCGATCCGCGACATGCGCACGATTGTGGAAACCCTGTCCGAAGTCAGCGGTCGCACGCAAGAGCCCGAGCAGCTCACCGCCTTGCTGCGCCCCCGTCTGGGCCGCATGATTGTGCAAAACCTGCTCGACGAAAAAGAAACGCTCTCGGTCATGACGCTGGATCCGGGCCTGGAGCAATTGCTGCACAACGTGCTGCAACAGCAGAGCCAAAACCAAAACGTCGTGATGGAACCCGGCCTGGCCGAGCGCCTGTTTGCCGCCTTGCGCCAGGGCTCCAAAGAAGTCGAAGAGCTTGGCAACGCCGCCGTGCTGGTCGTCTCCCCAGCGATTCGCCCCTGGCTGGCCAAAGCCGTGCGCCATCGCGTGAGCGAGATGGTGGTTTTATCGTATGCAGAAATCCCGGATGACCAATCGATTCAGGTCATTCACACCGTCAGTGCGGACAGCCAGCAGGCCTGATCCCTTGGCATCGCCCTGACCCACTCTTCTTATTTATTGCGGAACAAGTACCATGGAACTCAAACGCATACTGGCCCACGACACCAAAAGTGCCACCGAAAAGGCGATGGCTTTGTACGGTCGCAACGTGCTGGTGATATCCAACCACATGGTCGGCGGACAAACCGAATTGGTGGTGGCTATCGATATCGAAGAAAACCCCGAGCCGGTGATGGCTGCCAAGCCCAGCGAAGCCGGTGCCGATTTCAAGCGCCACTTCGCTCAGGCACAGACCCAGCCCAGAGGGCAGGCCAGCGTAGCCAAAACACCCGCGCCAGCCCAGTCCTTGCCGCTGGTGCAACGCAAAGTCCCACAGAGCGAGGACTTCGCCAGCCGTGAAATGATGGATTTGATCCGCGAGGAGCTTTCTGCTTTGCGTCGTGAGTTCCAACTGACCCAGCAGGCACCGGCCTGGAGCCACGGGCAACACATGTCCCCCGAAGTGGAGGAGCTGATGGCTTCCTTTACCCGCGCCGGCATGTCCGGCGGTCTGCGCACTTTGCTTTTGGATACCGTGAAAGATATGCGCAGCGAGCACGAAGCCTTGATGGCAGTGCGTAACCAACTGGAGCAGGTCTCGCACCGCCCCAGTATGGAACTGCCTCAGGCGGGTATTCATGTGATTGCCGGCCCCTCAGGCGCGGGCAAAACCACGATGGTGCTGCGCCTGGCGCGCGAGGCCGCTGCCCAGCAGGCGGCGTCTAAAGTCGCCGTCATCAGCTACCGCGACGAGCGCGTGGGCGCCTGGGCCCAGACCCAGGCCCTGGCCAACCAAGCAGGTATTGAGTGTTTCCGCGCCGACAGCGGCGCCGCCTTGAGCGCGCTGCTGGCCCAGTTGGGCGGTCGCAGCCTGGTGCTGATAGACACCTGCGGTACCCACATGGCCGAACGGGTTATGGAAATTCAGGCGGTATGCCCGACCTGCTCCACCCACGCCCTGGTGGCGGCGGATGCCTCCAGTGCTACCTTGCGCCGCGCTTTGCGCAGCGCGGGCATCCGCTGGAATAGCTTGATGGTGAGTAAATTGGATGAATCTGTCCAGCCCTGGCCCCTGGTCGAGTTTCTCTGCGATAATTTTCTGCCGCTATCCGCAGCGAGCGATGGAGCCCAGTTGGGGGCTTTGAGGCGGGATTTGAGTGCAGCTTCGTTGGTAGAAATGGCCCTGGCCCAGCTTTCGCGGGCGCCCGAGACCATTGGCCCGATTACAGCCATCGCCCCGATCCAGGTTTCTAAACCCCTCTCGGTGAAATTGCCGCCGCCGTCGCCACGCCTGTTTTCGCCTGCCAGCCCCCGGGGTATGCGCGGGCCCTTCAATTGAGAATATCGCTAGAAAAGAATGACTAAAACTGCTCGTACCGAGGTGATCGGCATCGCCAGTGGCAAAGGCGGCGTCGGTAAAACGACCGTGGCCGTGAATTTGGCGATTGCGCTGCGCATGATGGGTCACCGCGTCATGTTGTTTGATGCCGATATGGGTCTGGCTAACGCCCAAATCGCTCTGGGCTGCGTTTGTCCTTTCAATTTGAGCCACTTTATGAGTGGGCAAAAGACTTTGCAGGAAATTATTGTCACCTCGCGCCACGGCGTCATGCTGGTGCCAGGCGCCTCGGGCGTGAAAGAGCTGGCCTCGCTCACCCGGGTGCAGGCCTCGCGCATTGTGCAGTCCTTTAGCGCGCTGGAAGATGAAATCGACTACCTGATTGTGGATATGGCCGCCGGTATTTCGCCCACCGTCCTGACCTTTATGGGCGCCTGCCAGCGCCGTTATATCGTGGTGCGGGACGACCCCTCCTCGATTGCCGACGCCTACGGAACCATCAAAGTCTTGATCCAGGATTACGACCTGAACGAAATCTACATCGTGCCTAATGCGGTCAACAGCCAGGCCGACGGGCAGAACCTGTACCGCCGTATCAACCAGGTGTGCGCCCAGTTCCTCAATTTCACCACCCGCTATTTGGGTTCGATTGAAAATGACGATGCCATACTGGCGGCACACAAAAAATACGAGCCAGTACTCGAATTTGCCCCGCGCAGCAACAGCGCGCGCGATTTCAAGCGCCTTGCCAAGTCCATCACCCAAATGCCCCCGATTGCTAATTTCTCCGGCGGTATGCAATTTTTTGTCGAGCGCCTGGTGCGGCACCAGGACTAATCACTATGGCCATCGCCACCAAGCTTTACGATGAGGTTCATGATGCCAGCGAAGCACTGGTTATGGCCCATTTGGGCATGGTCAAACGGGTGGCTTTGCACCTGAAGGTGCGTCTCCCCCCGTTTATGGAGCTCGATGAGCTGATGCAGGTCGGCATGATTGGCCTTTTAGAGGCTGCACGCGCCTTTGACCCGACCAAGGGTATCGAGTTTGAAAGCTTTGCCCTGAGCCGGGTGCGGGGCGCCATCTTGGACGAGGTGCGCCAGTTGTCTTATTTGCCGCGCTCGGCGGTGGCCTTCAACAAGTCCGAGAACGAGGCGATCAATTTCCTGGCCAGCGAGTTGGGTCGCAAGCCAACGCAAAGCGAGTTGGCCGAGCACATGGGCGACGATCTGGAGGAGTTTCAGAAAAAGCGCGGCAATGCCAAGCGCTTTGAGACGCTTTCCATGGAAGTGATTAATGACGAAGTGCTGGGCATCGCCGACGAGCGCTCGCGCCAGCCTGATGTCATCGTGGAGCATGAAGATTTCATGCGCGCTGTCACCGAGGCCATAGCCGAACTGCCTGAGCGTGACCAGCTCTTGATGTCGCTCTACTATGTGGAAGAGCTCAATTTAAAGGAAATTGGCGATGTTTTAGGTGTGACCGAGTCGCGCGTCAGCCAATTGCTCACCGCAATTGTCAAGAAGCTGCGGCTGTCCCTGGGGATCGAGGAAAAGGCCAAATCCCCGGCCAAGGCCAAGTCGAAGGGCTAATTTCATGGTGGATGAGCCCCCAAGCCTCAAGTTTTTGCGTAGCTCGTCGATGTCTACTGTGTACAGCAACCCAGTAGGAGATTCAGTTATGCGAGTTCACTTTAAAGCGATGGAGTCTTACGGCTCCGACAACCTGGCTTCCCAGG
>CANNEW010000268.1 GCA_947503685.1 Comamonadaceae bacterium
TACACCATGCTGGAAGCCGCTGACGCCATTGTGGTTGGCGATCTGATGAAGTCATTGGCTGCAGACTTTGGCGGCGCGACACCGGAAATGGCTGAGCAATTGGCCCGCCCGTTTGTCACGCTTTCCATATTGATCCTGGCCTTGCTGAATTACCGTGGCGTCTTCATGACGCTCTCCGTCAACATCGTGATCACCGGCTTTGCTTTTTTAGCGATTTTGCTTCTCCTTTTCCATGTCGGCCCATGGTCAGGAACCCAACTCCTTCAACACAAGGTTTTTTTCTCCAATGAGACCCTGCCCTACGGATGGCTGGGTGTCCTGGCCAGTCTGCAATTTGGAATGTGGTACTACTTGGGTATCGAAGGGACTTGCCAGTCAGCCGAGGAAGTTCGTTCGCCGGGTCGTGCTATCCCGCTTGGCACGATGACGGGTATGTTGACGCTGGTGATCGCCGCCATCATTACCTGGTATGTCTGCACAGGCTTGATACCCTGGGAATACCTGGGTATCGCCGCAACGCCCATGTACGACGCAGGCAAACTTACGGGCAATTGGGGTCTGCAGGTACTCATGTGGGTGGGCTCGGCCTTCGCAGCGATGGCATCTGCTAATGGGTGTATCAACGACGCCTCGCGCGCTTGGTTCTCTATGGGCCGGGATCGCTACCTGCCGGCCTGGTTTGGTGCAGTCCATCCGCGCTACCACACCCCCTACCGCGCGATTGTCTTTCTGGTACCGATAGCCTGTGCATTTGCTCTGACTGGCTACACCCAGATTCAAGGGCAGATCATGCTCAACCAGATCGTGACCTTCTCTATTTTGGCCGGACTGTTGGGCTACACTTTTATGCCTATCAACATGATCCGCTTTCGGCGCATGTGGCCCTTAGGAAGCATTGAGCGGGGGTATGTGCATCCCTTTCATCCAATCCCAACACTGACCTTGGCCGCCTTGTGCGCAATCACTTTTGTAGCGGTTTTCCTTGGCTACGGGCGCAATTTGTTGGCCATCATGGCCTTCTTCATCATTATTTCCGCATGGTTCGTACTGCATCGATATAAGTATGTCCGCCGCGGAGATCAGTTCACCATGAATTGGCCGCGCCCCATCGGCTATTGAAACTGCAGGAGCCGATGGCAGGGCTCTAGGGCTCTTTTATGCCCCTCAAGAAAACTTGTCCGTGCCGTCTTTTCAAATTTATGCGGCTTGGGCGTTTTTTGTAATCGCAATCGGCACGCTCGCTTTTCTCTTGGCTAGGCATCGCCATCAGTTAAAGCTTGAGCGCTCCAAGTTGCTAGAGGACTGCTTGCCTTTGTTCAAGGATGTTGAGCAAAAGCAAGAAGGGGTTCACTACCCTCGCGTGCAAGCGAATGTCACGCTCGCAGGGCATCAATGTCAAATTGAGCTGTGGGCAATGGCCGACACACTTCAAACGCGTCGACTGCCGCCACTGTGGCTTATTGTGGATATCCGCTGCGTTCTCGCGATCAAGGGGCTTATGGATGTGCTGGTTCGCCCGACGGGAGTTGAAGTATTCTCTCCATCGCGCGACTTAGCTTACCGGCATGAACTGCTAGGCCATTGGCCGCAGGCCAGCATTCTCAAGAGTAGTTTCCCGGATATCGACAAGTTGTTGCAGCAGTTGGATCTGCCGATTCATGAACTGCTGGAGGATCCCTATACAAAGTGCCTTACGCTGCGACCGGACGGAATGCGCTACGTAGTACAAGTCGCACAAGCTAGCCAGGCCCATTACATGGTCCTGCGCAACAGCCACTATGGTCCATTGCAAGTGCCGGCAGCATTTTTGGAAGCCAAATTAAACACTTTGGGGCATATCATGAAAATTTTGGAGTCTGCATGACTGCTGGCTTGCCATCCAAGCCGCCCCATCCTCGGTGGGCCTTGGTCGTGGGCTTCATGCTTCCGTCGGGTGGTCAACTGCTGAACAGGATGCCGCAGCGCGCCCTTACCTTTCTTTTTTTTGCAGTACTGTTTGGCTGGGTCAGTATGAACCTGATACCAGCGAGCGTATGTGCTGCACGCGCCTATCCCGCGTGGCGTTGTTTCATCGTGCAACATGCGGGATTGTTCTTTATCTGGTTAATTGCGGCCATGGATGCCTACCAAGGCGCGCGTATTCGCAGAGCTGAGTTTGATTTTTCTCAGGGCAAGGGGTTGCCACTCCAAACCGAAAGCCGCGAACCTGATGCATAGCACTTAAAGGCCATGAATTGACTGCGCGCGCCCAAGGCTTAGACATCCCTACCTTTTGCGGCGCCCTTTTGCTGAGTTTCGCATTTGGGTCCATTCACGCATTTGGTGTGTTGCTTCAACCTTTGCAATTTAGCCTGCAATCGGATCGTGCCAGCGTCAGCTTGGTTTATTCCGTGGCCATTGTGAGTTTGACAATGGGGGTATACGCCAGCGACTATTTGGGTTCGCGTATTTCCAAACGCATGCTTACATTGGCCAGCGGACTTGCCGGTTGCTGCGGTTTGCTGCTTGCGGCCTATGGGCCTGGGCTTCCTAGTTGCCTGCTCGGATACGGAGTGGTCTTCGGTTTTTGCAATGGCCTGGCTTACAGCATTACGCTGGAGCAAGCAGCCGCCTGCGCACCGGCTCAAAGCGGTCTGACGGTTGGCTTGGCTACGGCCGCCTACGGCACGGGTGCCGCAACTTATTCCTACGTTCTCGGTCCGATGGCAACGCAGCAGGGCAGCGCAAGTGCGCTGGTATTGCTAGCCGCGCACATCCTGGCTGCTTGCCTGGTGGCAGGCTGCCTGTTTCACCCCGCAAGAGACGGCTTAGCGCTGGGATCTGAGGTGGATGCCAGCGTATCCAATTCAGAAAAGACAACGGCACGACTATGGCTCATCTACTTTTTTGGGGCCTGCGGTGGCCTGATGGCCATCGCACACGGTCCTTCCATTGCCAGCCAAGCCGCAGCGTCCATGCAAAGCACATCCTGGGCATCCACGTTGATGGCCTTAGGCAGCATTGGCGGTAGCGTGCTAGGCGGGTCATGGATGGCGCGGATCGGTGCCCGCAAGGCTTTGATGATGCCAATTTGTCTCTTGTTGTTTGCACTTGTCGGATTGATTCTGTCCCCACGGCTAGATGTGGTTTTGGGCTTGCTACTTCTGTGCGGCATAGCCTACGGTGCGCTTATCGCGGCAGTACCGGTCATCGTCCGAAACCTGCACGGTGACGCCGCATTCAAAGCAGTCTTCGGCCGTGTGTTCTCGGCATGGGGAATGGCAGGACTGCTTGCCCCCGCGGTGGCGGGGTCAATGTACGACGCGACCGGCAATTACACGTCCGCACTGGGGTCAGCCATTGCGCTGACTGGCCTGGCTTGTGCCCTAACTTTAGTCAAGCCTGGCGTCCGTTGGCACTGACGTAGCGATGGTATTTTGAACTGCCAAGTGCCTATGGCCCGCGGCAGGGGAGCTAAGCGGCCAGGAGCGGAGCTGGTACACGCCAGACTCGCTCCTGCCGGGAACTCTGGTGATTTATTTAACCCGCGCTGCGTGCAGGGCGCTTTTTGGTATCACGTGGCACAAATACTTTGCCGCCATTGCCGGGTTTGGCAAAGCCGGCAGGCTTCCTGGGTGCAAAGTCGGCACGGGGTGCGAAATCCTTGCGCGGCGCAAAGTCGGCACGCGGGGCACCGGCGTCCGCACGGGGTGCAAACTCACGACGCGGGGCAAAGTCGCCACGCGGTGCGCCAACGTCCGCACGGGGTGCAAACTCACGACGCGGAGCAAAGTCGCCACGCGGTGCACCTTGGCCGGCAAAGCGGTCATTAAAA
>CANNEW010000269.1 GCA_947503685.1 Comamonadaceae bacterium
GCGGCCATGCAAGCCGGTTTGCGCGATGTGGTGAAAGACATTTTGGACAGCCTCCAGCCCCGCGAAGCCAAAGTGCTGCGCATGCGCTTTGGTATCGAAATGGCCAGCGACCACACGCTAGAAGAAGTGGGCAAGCAATTTGACGTGACGCGCGAGCGCATCCGCCAGATTGAAGCCAAGGCGCTGCGCAAGCTCAAGCACCCCAGCCGCAGCGACAAACTGCGCAGCTTCACCGACACTTTGTAAGCCGGTGAGTGCACATGCCCCGCCTTTTGTGCTGGCCGGCGTGATGGGCTGGCCGGTGGCGCACTCGCGCTCGCCGCTGATCCATGGCCACTGGATCGCCCACCACGGTCTGCGCGGCGCTTATGTGCCGCTGGCAGTGCAAGCGGGTCAACTGGAGCAAGCATTGCGGGCCCTGCCGGTGCTGGGCTTTGCCGGTTGCAACCTCACTATTCCGCACAAGGTGCAAGCGCTATCCGTCCTGGACCAGATCGACCCGATTGCCCGGCGCATTGGCGCAGTCAACACCGTAGTAGTGCAGGCAGACGGCAGTTTGCGTGGCACCAATACCGACGCCTTCGGCTATATCGAAAGCCTGCGCGAGGCCCAGCCCGCCTGGGTGGCCGACAAGGGTCCGGCGGTGGTCTTGGGGGCTGGTGGCGCATCCCGCGCGGTGCTATGTGCGCTGATGGATGCGGGCGTGCCGCTGATCCGGCTTTGCAATCGCGATGGCGACAAAGCGCAGGCACTCGTGCAGGAGTTCGGCGCGGGGGTGCAGGCCTTGCCCTGGTCTGAACGCCATGCCGCGCTGCAAGGCGCTCAATTGCTGGTCAACACCACCAGCCTGGGCATGCAGGGGCAGGACGCGCTGGAAATCCGCTTAGATGCGCTGCCAGAAAAGGCTGTGGTCTCCGACATTGTGTACCTACCGCGTATCACGCCACTGCTGGCAGCTGCGCAGGCCCGAGGCAACCCGATCGCCGAAGGCCTGGGCATGCTCTTGCACCAAGCCCGCCCGGCATTCTCCGCTTGGTTCGGCACTATGCCCGCTATTTCTGAAACCCTTTTGCACACGGTACGTACTAGTTTGTAAACCCGTTTTTTCGAAGTGCAGTTTGAAAGCTGCAGATTTTTAAGCATTTACCCCAAGGAAACTTCATGCATACCAACCCCTCCGGCCTTCAATACGAAGACACCCTGCTAGGCGACGGCGATACCGCCGCTGCCGGCCAACACGTGCGCGTGCATTACACCGGCTGGCTGTTTGAGGACGGCGAACAAGGCGAACAGTTTGACTCCAGCAAGGACCGGGGCGACCCTTTTAGTTTCCGGCTGGGCGCGGGCATGGTTATCCAGGGCTGGGACGAGGGCGTCGTCGGCATGCAGGTGGGCGGTTGCCGCACCCTGATCATTCCGCCCGAGCTGGGCTATGGCAAACGCGGCGCCGGTGGCGTGATACCACCCAATGCCACCCTGAAGTTCGAGGTCGAGCTGCTGTCCGTCTGAGGACACGCCATGGCCTGCCGCCCTGGGCTTAGAAAAAACCGCCAGTCGGCCTTGAAATAGGTCAACAGCACCCCATGTCTTTTTCACGCCGCATTTTTAACGGAATTTTTGGTAAGCACATGTCCGATAACGCCTCCTCCATCCCATCCAACGAAGCCCAGTCCGACGCCAATGCGCTAGGCGCGGGCGCAGAACCCGCCTTCGATGCCGACCCGTTGAGCGTCGCGCAAGCGCAATTGGCCGTTTTACAAGCCAAAAGCGCCGAGTTGGCCGACCAGTACCTGCGCGCCAAGGCCGATGCCGAGAACGCACGCCGCCGCGCCGATGACGAAATCACCAAAGCGCGCAAGTTCGCGGTGGAAAGCTTTGCCGAAAGCCTGCTGCCGGTGGCCGACAGCCTGGAGGCCGGTTTGGCCATCCAGGATGCCACCGCCGAGCAGATCAACGAAGGCGCGCAAGCTACCTTGCGCCAACTGATTGCCGCCCTGGAGCGCAACAAGGTCATCGCCATCAACCCCGAAGTCGGCGCCAAATTTGATCCACACCACCACCAAGCCATCAGCGTAGTACCTGCCGAGCAGGAAGCCAATACCGTGGTGACGGTGCTGCAAAAAGGCTATTTGATTGCCGATCGCGTGCTGCGACCGGCGCTGGTGACGGTGGCGGCACCGAAATAGGCAGCGCCAATTCACAGCCGGGTATTCATCGCGTAGCAGCCATTTAAGCAATTAGCGCGCCGCGCGGCTTGAAAAATGGGGTACTGCCCCGAACTTGTACGTATCAGTTTTATTGCATTAGCAGGAGTTTCATCATGGGAAGAATCATAGGAATTGACCTCGGCACCACCAACAGTTGTGTCGCCATCATGGAGGGCAACACGCCCAAGGTCATCGAAAACGCCGAGGGCGCACGTACTACGCCGTCCATCATTGCCTACCAGGAAGACGGCGAAGTGCTGGTCGGCGCCTCGGCCAAGCGCCAGTCGGTGACCAACCCGAAGAACACGCTGTATGCGGTGAAGCGCCTGATAGGGCGCAAGTTCACCGAAAAAGAAGTACAAAAAGACATCGACCTGATGCCTTACAAAATCGCCGCTGCCGACAACGGCGACGCCTGGGTGGAAGTGCGCGGCAACCGCATGGCGCCGCAGCAGGTCAGCGCCGACATCCTGCGCAAAATGAAGAAAACCGCCGAGGATTACTTGGGTGAAGAAGTGACCGACGCGGTGATCACCGTGCCGGCATATTTCAATGACGCACAGCGCCAGGCCACCAAAGACGCCGGCCGCATTGCGGGGCTTGATGTCAAACGCATCATCAATGAACCCACTGCCGCGGCCCTGGCCTTTGGCATGGACAAAAACGAAAAAGGCGACCGCAAGATTGCAGTCTATGACCTGGGCGGCGGCACCTTTGACGTCTCCATCATCGAAATTGCCGATGTCGACGGCGAGAAACAGTTTGAAGTGCTGTCCACCAATGGCGACACCTTCCTGGGTGGCGAGGACTTTGACCAGCGCATCATCGATTTCATCATCGCCGAGTTCAAGAAAGACCAAGGCGTGGACCTCAGCCGGGATGTGCTGGCCCTGCAACGCCTGAAAGAATCGGCAGAAAAAGCCAAGATCGAGCTCTCCAGCAGCTCGCAAACCGACATCAACCTGCCCTACATCACGGCGGATGCGAGCGGCCCGAAACACCTGAACATCAAGCTCACCCGCGCCAAGCTCGAAGCCCTGGTGGAAGAGCTGATCGAGCGCACGATTGCGCCTTGCCGCATGGCTATCAAAGACGCTGGCGTCAGCGTGTCAGACATCCACGACGTCATCTTGGTCGGCGGTATGACGCGTATGCCCAAGGTGCAGGACAAGGTAAAAGAATTGTTCGGCAAAGAGCCGCGCAAAGACGTCAATCCCGACGAAGCGGTGGCCGTAGGCGCTGCCATCCAGGGCCAGGTGCTCTCGGGCGACCGCAAAGACGTGTTGCTGCTGGACGTCACACCCTTGTCCCTGGGTATCGAAACCTTGGGCGGCGTGATGACCAAGATGATCACCAAGAACACCACTATCCCGACCAAGTTTGCGCAAACTTTCTCCACCGCAGACGATAACCAACCGGCGGTCACCATCAAAGTGTTCCAGGGCGAGCGCGAGATGGCTGCGGCCAATAAGTCGCTAGGCGAGTTCAACCTGGAAGGCATCCCACCCTCGCCACGTGGCGCGCCGCAAATCGAGGTGTCTTTTGACATCGACGCCAACGGGATCTTGCATGTAGGTGCCAAAGACAAAGGCACCGGCAAGCAA